>JASGDV010000240.1:0-21734 GCA_049841255.1 Sphingobium sp. | reverse complement strand
GTCGACCGAAGGCGGCATGGACATCGAGGAAGTCGCGCATTCGACGCCCGAGAAGATCCACAGCTTCTCGGTCGATCCCGCGACCGGCTTCATGCCGCATCACGGCCAACGGGTTGATTTCGATCTGCGAAGCGTCGGTATCGAGGAAAGCGGCATAGAGCGACGAGGCGACCTTCGCGGCCTGCTTCGCCTGATCGCCGGTCAGTTCCAGCGCGGCGGCGACGGCGCGGCCATGATGCGGCATGAAGCCGGTGGCCGGATCGACGGCGAAGGTGTAGATCTTCTCAGGCGTCGAGTGGGCGACTTCCTCGATGTCCATGCCGCCTTCGGTCGACACGACGAAAGCCACGCGGCCCGTGGCGCGGTCCACCAGCAACGCAAGGTAGAATTCCTTCGCGATGTCCGCGCCATCGGTGATGTAGAGGCGATTGACCTGCTTGCCCGCTTCGCCGGTCTGCACGGTGACGAGCGTGTTGCCGAGCATGTCGGTGGCGTGCGCCTTCACTTCATCCAGATTGAAGGCCAGCCGAACGCCGCCCTTCGCATCGGGGCCGAGTTCCTTGAACTTCCCCTTGCCACGGCCACCCGCATGAATCTGCGACTTCACGACATAAAGCGGTCCGGGCAGCTTCTTTGCGGCTTCAACGGCTTCCTCGACGGAAAAAGCGGCATAGCCGGCAGCAATGGGCGCACCATATTTCGCCAGCAATTCCTTCGCCTGATATTCATGGATGTTCATGGGGCCGGCCCGTCCTTTTTGCTGTAAGATCGTTGCCGGGGGCTAAAGCACAGCCATTCCCGCCTGACCAGATCATTCCGCAAAATCACTTTGCAAAATTGCAAAGCACAGCGGCTGCCAATCAAGCCTTACCGAACATCAAAGGGAACAGGCGATCCCCGCCTTGCTGGTGACGATGAAAATCTCGGGATCGTCCAACGCTCTAATTTTATGAAGAAAGCGGTCGACCGTCACCTCCCCCATGTCGGCATTGCGCAGCGATGCAAGCGATTGCAGCTTGCGAAGTTGAGACAGGCTCAACCTGTCCACCATCCTGCCGGCCATGCATGCCGCCATGCGAGGAGAAAGTCCCATTTCCATCAAACGGCTCCGCAGCCGCGACTCAGGCGAAACCGTCGCGCAGGAAGCAAGCAGCGCCGGAATCAGCAAAACCGGAAAAACGCGGCTGAGGATCGGGCTCGTCATGCCCCGATTAATGGCGACAGCATGCTGAACCAGGCATAAACATTCCGGGAGCTTCATTGGAGAAAAACAGGATGGATCGGATTTTCGCAGCCTTGTCACATCGGATCGCGCGTTGGTCGGGGCAACCGCAGGCTTTCATACTCTCCATCACCATCGTCCTGCTCTGGGTCTTATCCGGTCCCCTCTTCCATTATTCCGACACATGGCAACTGGTCATCAATACAGGCACGACCATCGTCACCTTCGTGATGGTCTTCCTGATCCAGAACGCGCAGAACCGGGATGGATCCGCCATCCAGGCCAAGCTCGATGAACTCATCCGTGCCGTGGAATCGGCGCGCAACGACTTTATAGGGATTGAACATCTCACCGAAGCGGAACTGGAGCAGGTGAAGATCGTACTGGAAACGGAATGCGGCGGAGATGAAAAACACCGCTATGCTCTGGAAAGATTGATCGCGCGACGTTGAGCGCCTGCCGTCAATGCATGTGGGCGACGATCCGGAAATTTTCCTGGCGATAGGCGGCTACGCGATCGCCATAGCCCCGGGCGAGGCCTTCATAAGCCGTCCTGCCTGCGGCGGAACGACTCTTTTCCGCACGCATCAACGATATCTGCTGCCGATGCAGCAGGTAATTGACATCCACCTCCATATTCATCGACCCCTCCTTCGCATCCATCGCGCATGTCGATCGGTTTTCAAGGGCGTCCATCTGAGCAGATCGCCGGATTGGAACTTTACTCCTTGCGGTTCCAGTTCGCGAATCCATCCATCCGATGTAGAGCGCAGTCTGACGCGACAACCGGAACCGATGGAAGGGGCGTTTGGCAGATTCCTCATCATCGGTAATCCACGGAAGGGTTGTTAAATTTTACAAGCTCCGCGATGTAACTCTTGGAAAACAAGCATCATCATGGCATCAAACCCCCTCTGTAAAAGCAGGGGGTTCATATTTTGGGGGAAGCGTTGGTCGCCTTTCTGGCGATCGCTCACCGTGAGATTCTTCTTTTCGCGGTGGCAGGACTTTTCATAGGCGGTATCGACGACCTGCTGATAGATTTGCTGTTCCTGTGCCGCCGCATCTGGCGCAAGCTCACGGTCTATTCGCGCTATCCTCGCATGACGACAGCCACGCTGCCTGCTTCTTCGATGCCGGGAAAAATCGCTGTTTTCGTGCCCGCATGGGACGAATCGGAAGTGATCGGCCCGATGGTCAGAAACGCGCTGCACCGCTGGAAAAATGCCGACTACCGAATCTTCGTGGGTGCCTACCCGAACGATCCGGCGACAATCGATGCGGTGAGCCGCATCGCCGTTCGGGAAACGCGCGTGGCCTTGGCGATCCATTCCAGCCCCGGTCCCACCACCAAGGCCGATTGCCTCAATCAATTGTGGCGCGCGATGGAGGCGGAGGAACGCGAAACCGGCTCCCTCTTCAAGGCCGTCCTTCTCCATGATGCCGAAGATGTCGTCCATGGCGATGAAATCCGCCTGTTCGATGTCATGATCGACCGCTTCGACCTTGTCCAACTGCCGGTGCTGCCCCTGCCGGGCAAGGGCGGATGGCTGCGCCGCGCGGTCACCAATCACTACGGAGACGAGTTCGCGGAAAGTCACACAAAGATGCTGACCATGCGGGAAGCACTAGGCGCTTCCGTCCCTTCCGCTGGCGTGGCCTGCGCCTTCAAGAGACAGACATTGGGCCGCCTGGCCGATGACAGGCATGACGGTCCCTTCGATCCCGCGTCGCTGACCGAGGATTATGAAGCCGGCCTTCGCATCGGCGAATTGGGAGGGCGAGGCATATTCCTGCGCATGCGCGACGAGAAAGGCCATCTGGTCGCTACCCGCGAATATTTCCCCGATACGTTGGACGCGGCCATCAGGCAAAAGGCCCGGTGGATCATCGGCATATCCCTGGCGGGCTGGGACCGGCTGGGATGGCGCGGAGGAGCGGCCGAATGGTGGATGCGCTTCCGCGACCGCCGCGCCGCGCTGGCGGCGTTTGTGCTGTTTGCCGCCTACCTGTCCTTCCTGCTGTGGGGCGCGTTGCTGATCATCGGATTTTTCTCTGCTTATACGCCACCGCCTTATCCGCAGATCATCCAGACATTGCTGCTTTTGAACGCGGGGCTAATGATCTGGCGAGCGTTTATGCGGGCGCTGTTCGCGGGTCACAGCTATGGCTGGCGGCATGGAATCGCCGCGATCCCGCGGATATTCATCGCCAACTTGATCGCCATAATGGCGGCCCGCCGCGCCGTCTTTCTCTATGGCCGCTCGCTGCTCGGCAAACCGCTGGCATGGGACAAGACGCAGCATCGCTTTCCCGAATTGCGGGCGCAGGAATGACAGCGACGGCCAGCGGACGCCCCCTTCGCTTTTTCGGATTGCTGATTTTGGGATGGGGGGCGTTCCGTATCATCGTCACGGGCATGGACGGCCCGGCATCCCTGGCGCCGCCCGTAAAGCGCATGGCACCATCGTCCCCTTCTTCATTCGCAATGCAGCCAGTCTCGCCTCCCATATCGTCAGAATGGACAGGCGTGACGAGGATCGATGCCCATCCCATCCGCAAGCGGGCCAGCGATCATCAGCCGCCTCAAGCCGGAGGGAGCATATCGGTGAAACTGGCGGAGTTCGTGCCCTCTTCCTTCACCACAGCGCAACCCGCAAACCCATCCGACGAAGGTGGCTCCCTTATTTTGGCTGTCCCTCCGCCGGAAGCCTCCACTCCCTCTACCCCGACGTCCGGCCGCTGGCATGCCAGCGCGTGGCTGTTCTGGAGAGAGGGAGGCAATATTCCCAACGCCCTTTCACCCGGTCGGTTAGGCGGGTCGCAGGCGGGAATACGGATCGACTTCCTGCTTGCGAAGCGCATCACGGCCTATGGACGGATAACGGGCGCCTTTGAACCACCGGTCGCCCCGGAGGCGGCGCTGGGCTTCTCCTTGCGGCCGATGCCGGACATTCCCGTCAGCATCGGCCTGGAACGCCGGATAGCCTTGGGCGATGGGGGAAGAAATGCGAATGCCGCGCTGATCGCGGGCGGATTCGGTCCAGCCGTCCTGACCGGCGAACTGGAAGCGGAGGGATATACGCAAATGGGCATGGTCGGATTGCGCCGCCGCGATTTGTTCGCGGACGGTAAATTTTCGGTCCTTTCACCCATCCGCAAATCCCCCATCCGCATCGGCGGCAGCCTGTCCGGCGGCGCGCAACCCCATCTGGAACGACTGGACATAGGGCCGGAATTGCAATGGCGATTGGCCCTTCCGAATGGGAATGCGCGGCTCACCGTCGAATGGCGCGAACGCATCGCGGGACGGGCACATCCTCCATCCGGATTGGCGATGACGCTTGCCACGGATTTTTAGCGGGCTAAACATCGCGCCTTACATCCGGAGCTTTGGCCCTAACCCCGGAGAGTCATGGACCTTTACCTGCCCATCGCCAATCTGTCGGTAAACGCCCTCGTCATCATCGGGCTGGGCGGGGTTGTGGGCCTGTTGTCCGGCATGTTCGGCGTAGGCGGCGGCTTCCTGACGACGCCGCTGCTCATCTTCTACGGCATTCCTCCCACCGTCGCGGCGGCTTCGGCTGCTTCGCAGGTGACGGGCGCCAGCGTTTCGGGCGTGGTCACGCATATGGAACGCGGCACGGTCGATTTCCGCATGGGCGGCGTGCTGATCGCAGGCGGTGTGATCGGCGCGGGCATCGGCGTGCTGTTGTTCCGGCTGCTTCAGTCTCTGGGGCAGATCGATACGGCTATCGCCCTTCTCTATGTGCTGATGCTGGGCGGCATCGGGACGCTGATGGCCAAGGAGTCGATACAGGCGCTGATCGCGCTCAAGACCGGCAAGAGGATTCAGGCGCGAAAACGCCGCCATCACCCCCTTGTCGCCGCCCTGCCGATGCGCTGGCGCTTCTATCGCTCCGGGCTTTATATTTCGCCGCTTGCGCCGCTGCTTCTGGGTATCGCCACCGGCATCCTCACCATGCTGCTTGGCGTGGGCGGCGGCTTCATCCTCGTGCCCGCGATGCTCTATCTGCTGGGCATGACGACGCAATCGGTCGTCGGCACGTCCCTTTTCCAGATTCTCTTCGTCACCATGGCGACCACCATGATGCATGCCATGACCACCAAGGCCGTGGACCTGGTCCTGGCCCTGCTCCTCCTCATCGGCAGCGTGACGGGCGCGCAGGTGGGGACGCGGATATCCATGACGCTCCGTCCGGAATATCTGCGCATGCTGCTGGCGGCGATCGTCCTGCTCGTCGCGGCGCGCATGGCGCTGGGTCTCGGCTGGCGGCCGGATGAAATCTATACGATCGAAGTCCTGTGAGACGCGCGGCCATCCTGTCCCTGCTGACGCCCGCGCTGCTCCTCTTTCTGGGAGCGGCTGACGAGCCTCAACTGGTGCCCGACGTGTCGCAGCGCACCGTCGAAATCCAATATAGCTTCACCGGCGCGGATCTGCTGCTGTTCGGCGCCATCGTCTATCCGGATGGCCGCCGTCCCAAAAAGCCCGCGGACATCGTCGTCATCCTCAAAGGCCCCGACCAGTCCATCATGATGCGGGAAAAGGAGAAGGTGGCGGGCATCTGGGTGAATGCCGACCGTGCGCGCTTCCGCTCCGCGCCGAGCTTCTATGCCATGGCGTCATCGAGGCCGATCGGGAAGATCGTGGATGACAGGACCGCGGCCATATATGAGCTGGGCGTCGACAAGTTGCAGTTGTCGCCATCGTCGCTGAACGACAGCGCCGAGCTGGAGCGGTTTCAGGCCGGGCTGGTGGATTTGCGGAGGCGGGTGGGCCTTTATGTGGAAAAGCCCGGCACGGTCGAGATTACGGACGGCGTGCTGTATCGCGCGCGCCTGCCGCTTTCGGCGCGCGTGACGGTGGGGGATTATACGGCGGAGACTTTTCTGGTGCAGGACGGGCGCGTGGTCGCGGCGGCGATCCGCGACATCACGGTCCGCAAATCGGGCTTCGAGCAATTCATGGCGATGGCGGCGGAACAATGGTCCTTCCTCTATGGCCTGACCGCCATCCTGCTGGCCGTCGGCATGGGCTGGGCCGCCGGGGCGATAGCGCGCCGGATCTGATGAGCGCGCATCCTTACAAGCAACTCGGCGTCATCGGCACGGGGCGGGCGGGGCAGGCTTTCGCGACCGCCCTCACCCCCTTTTCGCAGGGCGCGCCGTTGCTTTTCAACCGTTCGCGCGCGCGGCGGGACGAAGCGATGGCCCGCTTGCCATATGCGCGGTTCGCGGAGAGCGCGGAGGCGATATGGCAGTCCTGCGACCTGATCGTCGTGGCGGTTTCGGACGACTTCGCGGGTGAGATAGCGAATTGTTTGGGTTTTCGTGAGCCGGGAACGGGCAGTCCTTTCCTATTTCACCTGAGCGGGCGGTGCGGCGTGGGGGTGTTGGAGCCGCTGCGGCAAGCGGGCGCGGTGACGGCGGCCATTCATCCGGTCATGACCTTCACCGGCGATCCCGAAAGCGAAGTGCGGCGCATGGCGGGAGCGCCCTTTGGCGTGACGGGCGATTCCGCCGAAGCGATCGAGCGGGCCATGGCCGTGGTGACGCTGCTGGGCGGCAAGGGGTTCATCATCGCGGAGGAGAAACGGTCGCTCTATCATGGGGCGCTCAGCCATGCGGCGAACCATCTGGTGACGTTGATGGCAGGCGCGGCGCGGGCTTTGGAAGCAGCCGGGGTCGACGATCCGCATGACATATTGGGGCCGCTGGTGCGGGCGGCGATGGAGAATAGCCTTGCGGACGGGTTCGCCGCCTTGTCCGGCCCCTTGCTGCGCGGGGACCGGGGAACCATCGGCGACCATCTGGACGCCCTTGGGCGATATTGCCCCGATGTGCTGCCCGACTATC
The DNA here is from genome assembly GCA_049841255.1 of Sphingobium sp. GTDB lineage: Bacteria > Pseudomonadota > Alphaproteobacteria > Sphingomonadales > Sphingomonadaceae > Sphingobium. Next base: position 14,632 of record JASGDV010000240.1, on the reverse strand, counting down.
GCGCCATGGCGCTGGCGACGCTGCGGGAGATGGAGCGGCACGGCATGGGACAGGCCGACGCCGTGGCGGACCTTCGGCGGCGGCTGGAGGAAGGTTAGGGTGTGTGGGGATTCAGTCCATGGCGGGCTGCAAATAGCAGCTTTCTGCGCTTCCGGTGCTCACGGCTCATAGGGTCGCTGCGCGCCGGTTCTCGAAATCCACCATTTTAGCTGGCGCTGGACTTCGGCTCGCCTCGCCCTGAACTGAATTCCCACACACCCTAGAGTTTGTCGCGATCAGGCGCTCCCGCCTTGGCTGACGCCGCCCTTCGGGGCGCAGGAGCATGAATAACCTGAACAGGCTGGCGCCTATTTTCCCTCCAGCATCTCGATCATGATGGAGAAATCGCGCGCGGCCTTCCCCTGATTGGCGAGCAATTGGTAAAGAGCTTCGGCGGCGTTGCCCATGGGGACGCTGGCGTTGACGGATGCGGCCGCTTCGCTCGCGAGCTTCAGATCCTTGAGCATCAGGCCGACCGCGAAACCGCCTTGATAATCATTGTCCGACGGGCTTTGCGGACCGACGCCGGGGACGGGGCAATAGCTGGTCATCGACCAGCTCTGGCCAGACGATATGCTGGAAATATCGTAGAAGGTCCGGGGATCGAGGCCCAGCTTGCGCGCCATGGAAAATGCCTCGCAGGTCGCGATCATGGTCGCGCCGAGCAGCATGTTGTTGCAGATTTTCGCCACCTGCCCATTGCCCGCGCCGCCCGCGTGGATCACGGCCTTGCCCATGGCGGACAGGATCGGTTTCGCCCTGGCGAAAGCCTCCTCCCCGCCGCCGACCATGAAGGTGAGCGTGCCGCCATTGGCCGCTGCGATGCCGCCGGAGACGGGCGCGTCGACCATGGCGAAGCCCTTCCCTTCCGCCGCCTCGATCACGCGGCGGGCGGTCGCCACGTCGATGGTCGAGCAGTCGAGGAACAGCGCGCCCGGCCCAGCCGCGCCGAAGACTTCGCCGGTATAGACGCTTTCGACATGCTGACCCGCCGGAAGCATGGTGACGACGGCGTCCGCGCCGGTCACGGCATCCGCCACGCTGGCGGCACGGACGGCGCCTGCCGCCCCGGCACGGGCCAGCGCCTCTTCGGAAAGGTCGAAGGCGCGGACGGCATAGCCGTTTTTCAACAGGTTGGCGGCCATTCCTCCGCCCATATTGCCAAGACCGATGAAGGCGATGGTAAGGCTCATGTCAGGCTCCTTCCTGCTTCGTCCGGAGTTCCGGCAAGGGGGTCCATTGCCGGTCCGGCGGCAGCGGTGCGAAGATCGCGTCGATCATCGCGTCGGTCGCCTCGCCGGGGCTGGCCGGGTTCCAGCGGGGCGCATTGTCCTTGTCGAAGATCACGGCGCGCACCCCTTCGATCAGGTCGGGACGGCGGATCACATGGCAGGCGATGGCATATTCCATCCGCATATTGTCAGCGAAATCCGTCATGGCCGCGCCCTCGACAAGCTGGCGCAGGGCGACCTTGATCGTCTGGGGCGATTTCGTATCGAGCACGGCGCGCTGCTTCGCCGCCCATTCGCCGCCGTCCGCGTCCAGCGCGGCGAGAATATCCTCCAGCCGGTCGGAAGCGAACAGACGGTCGATGTCCGGACGAAGGGCCTCCAGCTTCGAGGGTGGCGGCGTTTCGGCATGGCCGTCGAGGATAGCGGACAGGGACGGAGGATCGGCGAGGATCGCGGCCTTGACCGCTTCCGACCGATCCGAGGGCATATAATGGGTGGCGATGCCGATGGCGCGGCAATCGGCTCCGTCGATCCGCGCGCCCGTCGCCGCGAGCCATGCGCCCACCCGTCCCGGCAGGCGCGGCAGGAACCAGCCGCCGCCCACGTCGGGAAACAGACCGATGCCCGTTTCCGGCATGGCGAAGACGGTGCGTTCCGTCGCCACGCGATAGCGCGCGGGGAGCGACAGGCCGACGCCGCCGCCCATGACGATGCCGTCGATGAAGGCGACGATGGGCTTTTCATAGACGAACAGCAGATGGTTCATCCGATATTCGACGAAGAAGAAATGCTCCGCCTCGACGCAATCGGCCTTCGCGCTGTTGGCGATCAACGCGATGTCGCCGCCCGCGCAGAAGCCGCGTCCTTCGGCATGGTCGATCATCACCGCGACGACGGCATCGTCCTTGCGCCACCCCAGCAGCGCGGCATTGATCGCCTCGCACATGTCCGGCGTCAGGGCATGGAGCGCCTTTGGCCGGTTGAGCCGGATGCGCCCGACGCCGTTTTCGATGAAGGTCAGGACTTGATCGGTCACGACGATCCCCGTTCCGTTTCCTATTGCCGCAGCATGTCGCGGGCGACGATCATCCGCATCACCTGATTGGTGCCCTCCAGGATCGAATGGACGCGCAGGTCGCGCCAGAAACGCTCGACCGGATAGTCCATCAGATAGCCGTAGCCGCCATGCAGTTGCAGCGCGCGGTCGACGACCGAAGAGCCGGTATCGGTCGCGAAGCGCTTGGCCATGGCGGCGAAGCGGGTCTTGTCCGGCGCATTTTCCGTCACCTTGACGGCGGCGGCGTAGAGCAGCGTCCGGGCGGCCTGCAATTCCGTCTCCATGTCCGCCAGCATGAACTGCGTGTTCTGGAAATCGGCGATGGCCTGACCGAACTGCTTGCGATCCTTCGTATAGGCGACCGCTTCGTCGATGCAGCGTTGCGCCCCGCCCAGCGAACAGGCGCCGATATTGAGACGCCCGCCGTCGAGGCCCATCATCGCGATGCGGAAGCCCTCCCCTTCGCTGCCGACCAGATTTTCGACAGGCACGCGCACGCCGTCGAAATTGACCTGCGCGGTGGGTTGGGAATGCCAGCCCAGCTTGCGTTCCCGCGCGCCGAAGCTGACGCCTTCCATATCCTTTTCGATGACGAGGCAGCTTATGCCCTTGGGCCCGTCGTCGCCGGTGCGGACCATGGTGACGTAGATGTCATTCTCGCCGCCGCCGGAGATGAACTGCTTGGAGCCGGTGACGACATAATGGTCGCCGTCCTTCACCGCGCGGGTCTTGAGCGCGGCGGCGTCGGAGCCCGATCCCGCTTCGGTCAGGCAATAGCTGCCCATGCGGTCCATCGGCACCATGGAGGGAAGATATTTGTCCTTGAGCGCCTGGGAACCGAAACGGTCGATCATCCATGACGCCATATTGTGGATCGACAGGAAGGCGCTGGTGGAAGGACAGCCATAGGCCATCGCCTCCATGATCAGCGCGGCTTCCAGACGGCCAAGGCCGATGCCGCCAGCGGCTTCCGACACATAGATGCTGCCGAAACCCAGTTCCGCCGCCGCGCGGATGGTGTCGCGGGGGAAGATGTGCTTTTCATCCCATTCCGCCGCATGGGGCGTGATCGCGTCGGCGGTGAAGCGGCGCGCGAGGTCCTGAATCTCACGCTGGTCGTCGGTCAGGTCGAACTGGCTCATGACGGATCAGCCCATGGTCGGAATGACGAAGGCGCTGTCGCCGCTTTCGCCGCCGTCGGGCCAGCGTTGGGTGACGGTCTTGACCTTCGTCCAGAAGCGGACGCCTTCCATGCCATGCTGGTTGGTGTCGCCGAAGGCCGACCGCTTCCAGCCGCCGAAGCTGTGATAGGCGACCGGCACCGGGATCGGCACGTTGATGCCGACCATGCCGACATCGACGCGGCCCGCAAATTCGCGCGCGGCATGGCCGTTGCGGGTGAAGATGGCGACGCCATTGCCATATTGATGCTTCGTCGGGAGCGCCAATGCCTCCTCGAAACTCTCCGCGCGGACCATCTGGAGGACGGGGCCGAAAATCTCCTCCTTATAGGCGGACATGTCGGGCGTCACATGATCGAACAGGGTCGGGCCGACGAAAAAGCCCTTCTCATGCCCTTGCAAGGTGAAGCCGCGTCCGTCGACGACCAGTTCCGCGCCTTCATCCACGCCGGTCTGAATCCATTGCTCCACCTTCGCCTTGTGCGCGGCGGTGACGACCGGGCCGTAATGCGCCTCCGCATCGGTGGAGATGCCGACGCGCAGCGCATCGATGGCGGGGATCAGCTTTTCACGAAGCGCGACGGCGGTCTTTTCGCCCACCGGCACCACGACCGGCAGCGCCATGCAGCGTTCGCCCGCGGAACCGAAGGCCGCGCCGCAAAGATCGTTCACCACCTGATCGAGATCCGCGTCGGGCATGACGATGCCGTGGTTCTTCGCCCCGCCCATGGCCTGCACGCGCTTGCCCGCCGCGACGCCGCGATGGTAGACATAATGGGCGATGTCGGACGATCCGACGAAGCTCACCGCGCCGATGCCGGGATGATCGAGGATCGCGTCCACCATTTCCTTGTCGCCATGGACGACCTGGAAAATGCCTTCGGGCAGGCCCGCTTCGAGGAAGAGCTCGCCCAGACGCACGGGGACGGACGGATCGCGCTCGGAGGGTTTGAGGATGAAGGCGTTGCCGGTCGCGATGGCGACGGCCGACATCCAGAGCGGGATCATCGCGGGGAAGTTGAAGGGCGTGATGCCCGCGCCGACGCCGATGGGCTGGCGCATGGAGAAGACGTCGATGCCGGGGCCCGCGCCCTGCGTGAATTCGCCCTTCAGCGCATGGGGGATGCCGCAGGCGAATTCGACGACCTCCAGGCCGCGCTGGATGTCGCCCTTCGCGTCGGCGATCACCTTGCCATGTTCGGAACTCAGCAGATGAGCGAGTTCGTCCATATTCCGTTCGACCAGTTCCTTGAAGCGGAACATGACGCGGGCGCGGCGCTGCGGGTTGGTGGCGGCCCAGGCGGGCTGCGCCTGGTGCGCGGCATCGACCGCCCGGTCGAGCAGCGCCGCGTCGCCCATCGCGACGCGCGCCTGCACGACGCCATTATTGGGATCGAAGACTTCGCCATAGCGCGCGGGCGCGGCACCATGAACGAAAGCGAGCTGGTGCGAAATCTCACGCATGGACGGTCCTTTCCTTCCGGTTGAGGCGGCTCTAGCAATGTCGTGTAATTGCAATCAACGGCGAAGTTTCGCATATCCATACTGCAAAAATGCAGCCGGGGGAAAGAGATGTTCGACTGGGACGATCTGCGCGTCTTTCTGGCGGTGGCGCGGGCGCGCAAGATCGCTCCGGCGGCGCGGGGGCTGGGGATCGACGCGACCACGATCATGCGGCGGCTGGCGCGGCTGGAACGGGCGCTGGGCGCGGGCCTGTTCGAGATGGCGTCGGGCGAACGGGCGCTGACGGCGCGTGGGCAGGCCCTGCTGCGCCACGCCGAAGCTATAGAAAGCGCAGCCATGTCCGCCGTGGAGGACGTGGCCGGGCAGGAGCAGCAGCTTGCAGGGCAAGTGCGGCTGTCGGTGGCCGAGGGCTTCGGCACATGGATGCTGGCCCCCGGCCTCGCCGAATTTTCGCGGCGGCATCCGGGCATAAGGCTGGACCTCATCACCGCATCGGGGTTCCTCAACCCGTCGAAGCGGGAAGCGGACATGGCGCTGATGCTGGCACGGCCCCAGCGCGGACGCTTGTCGGTCAAGCGGCTGGGCGAATATCGGCTGCATCTTTATGCGTCGGCGGATTATCTGACGCGGGCGGGCCGTCCCGAACGGCCTTCCGAACTGCGCGATCATATGCTGGTCGGGTATGTGCCGGAATTCATCTTCTCGCCCGAACTCGACTATCTGGACGAGGTGGAGGCCGGGCTGGAGGCGCATCTACGCGCCACCAGCATCAACATGCAATATCGCATGATCCGCGACGGCAGCGGCATCGGCGTCCTGCCCGACTTCATCGCGCGGCGCGATCCGGGCCTGATCGAACTGATGGCCGACAGCGTGGAGATCGTGCGCCATTTCTGGCTGGTGACGCATGAGGACCTGCGGAAAGTCGCCCGCATCGCGGCGGTCGGGGCATGGTTGCAGGAACGGGTGGCGCTGGCTTCGGGGGTGAAGCGCGAAAGACTTGCGCCGGATCAGGCCTCGCTTCCATAATGACGGGCCGCGGATTGAGGAGACCGGAATGAACGACGTGCGAGGATTGCAACTGCTGTCGACAGTGGATGCCGAAGGCTTTCTGACAGTCGAACTGGCCGAGCAGAACCTGCCCTCCCCCACCGGCCATGAGGTGCTGGTCCGCGTGGAGGCGGCCCCGATCAATCCGTCCGACCTTGCCCTGCTCTTCGGCGCGGCGGACCTCGACAATGCGCGCTACGAACGGGATCGCATCGTCGCGCAGATTCCCGGAGGCGCGATGAAAGCGATGGCGGCGCGCGCCGGGCAGCCCATGCCGGTCGGCAATGAAGGCGCGGGCACGGTCATCGCGGCGGGCGACGCGCCCGAAGCACAGGCGCTGATGGGCAAGCGGGTCGCCTGCATCCCCGGCGGCATGTTCGCCCAATATCGGATCGCGGACGCGCGGCAATGCATGGCGCTGGGCGAGGATGTGACGGCCGAGCAGGGCGCTTCGGCCTTCATCAATCCGCTGACGGCGCTGGGCTTTGTCGAAACCATGCGGCAGGAAGGACATGGCGCCATCGTGCACCTCGCCGCAGCGTCCAATCTGGGGCAGATGCTGCTGCGCATCTGTCAGGAAGACGGCATCCCGCTGGTCAATATCGTCCGCCGCGAGGATCAGGCCGCCCTGCTGAAATCGCTGGGCGCGGACCATGTGCTGAACAGCGCAAGCGAGAGTTTCGCCAAAGACCTCGCCGCCGCCATCGCAGCAACGGGCGCGACCATCGCCTTCGACCCCATCGGCGGAGGCAAACAGGCCGGCCAGATCTTCTCCGCCATGGAGCAGGCCGCCAGCCGGGATGCCCCCTATAATCTGTACGGATCGGAAAGCCCGAAGCAGGTCTATATCTATGGCGCGCTGGACATGTCGCCGACGATCCTCAACCGCAGCTTCGGCTTTAGCTGGAATCTGGGCGGATGGCTGCTTTTCACGCGGCTGAAAAAGTTCGGGCCGGAGGTCGTCGCCCGCATGCATGAGCGCGTGCGGAGCAATCTGGCGACCACTTTCGCCAGCCATTATCAGGGCAGCCTATCGCTGCACGACATGCTGACGCGGGACGCGGTGACAGGCTATCGCGCGATGCGGACCGGCGAGAAATATCTGCTGACGCCCCATTAAACCTTGTTCGATTTTGATCGAATCAAAATCGCGGTCCGGTTTTTTTGTTTTGCCCGCGTCAACGGTTCTCGACTTCGCTCGAACCGAACGGATGGATTTTAAACCCATCAGGACAATCGCCGAGGGGAAAGCCGCCTCATTCCGCCATGAAGGGAGCGATGGGCGGCGGGTCGATGTCGCCCGCCGCGACGAAACCCGGATTGAAGAAGCGGTCCTTGCCGTAGCGCATGGGCGCGCCATCGGGCGCAAGCAGCTTGCCTCCGGCGGCGCGCAGCACGGCGTCGCCCGCGCCAATGTCCCATTCGCAAGTCGGGGCAAGACGCGGATAGAGGTCCGCCTCCCCCGCCGCGACCATGCAAATCTTGAGCGAGGAACCGAAGGACACCCGCTCCGCCACGTCGAACTGATCGAGATAGGCGTCGGTTTCCGGCGTGTTGTGGGATTTCGATGCGACGACCGACAGTCCCGTGCAGGGCAGATCGCGCACGCGAATCGGCCTGCGCTCTCCGATCTCGCCCTCGCGGGAGACCGGCGCGCTCCATGCGGCGCCGCTTTGCACGTCGCCCACGAAGATGCGGCCTTTCGCTGGCGCGTAGACGATGCCGAAGACCGGCTCACGCGCTTCGACGAGCGCGATGTTGACGGTGAAGTCGCCGCGCCGCTGCACGAATTCCTTGGTGCCGTCGAGCGGATCGACAAGGAAGAAGGTGCCGTCGGTTTGCGGAATGCGGCCAGCGGCGGCTTCTTCCTCAGCGATCACGGGAATGTCGCCCGCCACCCGTGCCAGGGCTTCGAGGATGATCTTTTCCCCGGCGGCGTCAGCCTGCGTCACGGGACTGTTGTCCGACTTGATCTCGACCGAAAAACCGGCGTCATAGATCGCCATGATCGCCTGCCCGGCGTCGATGGCGGCAGCGACGAGGGGATCGGCGATCCGCGCGATATTCAGCGGTTGATCGGATGGAGGCATGGGGGATGGCTCTTTCGTCTGGCGGCAAAGGCGGCAAGCGCCGCACCGCTTATAACGCGATCGCCGCCAAGGCCAAAGGAGATTGGCGGATCAGCCTTCCGACCAGCGGCGGAGCAGATTATGATAGACGCCGGTCAGGCGGATCACCTGCGCATGCCCATGTCCCAGATCGGCGGCCAACGCCTGAATGCTGCTGTCGAGATCGAACAGCATCTGCCGCGCGGCATCGTCGCGGACCATCGATTGCAGCCAGAAAAAGCTGGCCACGCGGCGCCCGCGCGTGACGGGTTCCACCCGATGCAGCGAAGATGACGGGTAAAGCACGGCATCGCCCGCCGCGAGCTTGACCTGCTGCACGCCGAAATGGGTTTCGATGGTGAGTTCGCCGCCGTCATAGGCTTCAGGCAGCTCCAGAAAGACCGTCATGGACAGATCGGAGCGGACGCGAAAGCCCGTCCCCGCCTGAATCCGCACCGCATTGTCGACATGCGTGCCGAACGCCTGCCCGCCCGCATAGCTGTTGAACAGCGGCGGAAATATCTTGAGGGGCAACGCCGCCGCGATGAACAGGGGCGATTGGCCGAGCGCATCCAGCACCATCTCCCCCGCCCGCTTCGCTTCGGGCGTATCTTCCGGCAATTGCAGATTGCGCTTTGCCAGCGCCGACTGATGGCCGGAGGTGACATTGCCGTCCACCCATTGCGCCCGGTCGATCAGATCGCGGACAGCACGCAGGACCTGCGCGTCGAGCAGTTGGGGAATGACGATCAACATGGGCCTGAAAACTCGAAACGGAACGGGTGAACAGTGAAAAGCGGGCGCTTTTTCAGGCGGCGTCGACCCGCAGGACGAACGGGATTTCCACCACGCCCCTGACGCGCGCCGGTTGGCCATTGCGGATGGTCGGCTTCCAGCGCCAGCCGCGAACGGCATCGCGCGCCGCGTCATCCAGCCGCTTGAAGCCGCTGCTTTGCGTGATGGCGATGCTTTCGACGCTTCCATCGACCCCCAGGGTCAGGGACAGGACGACAGTCCCCTGCTCATGCTTGCGGCGGCTTTCGATGGGATAACGCGGCGGCTTGCCCGCCACCATCTGCGTGCCCAGATCCCCCCCTTGGACGATGCGGGGCGGAGCGGGAGGCGCGGCCGGGGCCGATGGACCGGGCGGAGACATGACCGGCATGGGCGACGGGACAGGCACGGGATCGGGCGTCGTCGCCACCAGTTGAACCGGCGGCACCGGCGTCTGCACCAGAGGAGTAGGCGCGACGATTTCCGGCTTCGATGGCGGCGGAGGCGGCGTTTCGGCGGCGGGAGGGGGCGGCGGCGGGCTCAGGTTGACGACGGTGAGCTTCGCCTCGCGCGCCTCTATGACATGCTGCCGCACCTGGATCAGGGCATAGATCAGCGCGGCATGGATCAGGACGATAAACAGAACGACCGGCAGATTGGGCCTGCGCCCTTGGCCGAAGCGTCCCGCATCGGAAGGCCGGCCGCCATAAGAAGGCGACGTGTCCCGAAACGGACGGCCGGATTCGGGGCGATGCTGGGACGCCGGAGCATCCAACGCATCATCAATCCTTTCTTCCGCCACCGAGAGCATGACCCCACCTTCCTCCGATCCGTGAGCCAAGGCCCATATCGCGATCCTTAATGCGAATCAATTGCATAGTTTTATGTCGCGATCCTTGATCCGGCTCAAAATGTCGGACGGGCAGCGGCCCGAGGAGGATGGAGTGCACCGCTGCCCGCCCCTTTTTCCCCGGCCGGGACATGCCGGGGAGTTTTTCAGACCGGAATTCGGACCTGTGCCAACGCTCAAGAACCGGCTTGGGGATGGCGCTATCCGATTCTGCCGGACCGTCACCTTGCTATTGAGACGATGGTCCACGGCCCCTTCTGCTGTTGGGACCTTTTATTGCGAGCCATTCTCACAGTCAATATTATTGAGAATAATTCTTATTTCGGCGTCGATAGAGCCGCGTCGAAAAGCCAGCACCGGATCGCGCTCGCCAGATTGGGCGGATGGGCGGCCGCCAGACGCGCCACGTCAATACGGGCGATCAGGGCGTTGACGGGAATGGCCTCCCGCGCGGCCTGTTCGCACAGCGCGTCCCAGAAAATCGGTTCAAGGCTGATGGCGGTCTGATGACCGGCGATCGTCACGCTCCGCTTCGCGGGCGGCGCAAAGGGAGAGGCTCCGGCGGGCCGGGCCGACGAAGCCTCATCCCCTTCCATCAATACATGTGCTGGCCGCCGTTGATCGACAGCGTGCTGCCCGTGATGAAGGCCGCATCGTCGCTGCACAGGAAAGCCACGCCACGGGCGATTTCATGCGCATGGCCGAGGCGGCCCACCGGGATTTTCGCCACGATCTTCTCCAGCACCGCGGGAGGGACGGCGGCGACCATGTCGGTGTCTATATAGCCCGGCGCGATGGCGTTGACGGTGATGCCATATTTCGCGCCTTCCTGCGCCAGCGCCTTGGTGAAGCCGTGGATGCCCGATTTGGCGGCGGCATAGTTCACCTGGCCATATTGGCCCGCCTGTCCGTTCACCGATCCGATATTGACGATGCGGCCCCAGCCCCGCTCCCGCATGCCGCCGAAGGTCGCCTTGGCCATGTTGAAGCAGCCGCCCAGATTGATGCGCATCACATCGTTCCAGTCATCAAAGCTCATCCGCGCGAGGACGCCGTCGCGCGTGATGCCCGCATTGTTGACCACGATATCGACAGGGCCGAGCTGTTCGGCTACCTGCGCGCATCCGTCGAGGCATGCCTGATGGTCGCCGACATCCCATCGGAAAGTGGCGATGCCGGTCCTGTCGGAAAAGGCCCGCGCCTTTTCCTCATTGCCCGCATAATTGGCCGCGATGGTGAAGCCGAGTTCCTTGAGGGCCAGGCTGATCGCCTCGCCAATACCGCGCGTTCCGCCAGTGACGACAGCAACCTTGCTCATATGCCCTCCTCCTATAACTTCAGTCGAAAAACCTCATTCAAATCACCCAGCCGGCCAGTTCGCGACCGATCAGATTCTCATAGAGTTTGATAGCCTCCGGAGAGGCATTCAAACAAGCCAAATGCGCGAATTTTTGCCCCCCGGCGGCGAGAAAATCTTCCCGGCCCCGAATGCCGATTTCCTCAATGGTTTCCAGGCAATCGGCGGAAAACCCGGGGGTAAGGACCGCTACCTTTCGGACGCCCTGTTGCGGCAGGGTTTTCAGCACGTCATCGGTGGCCGGTCCCAGCCATTTCGCGCGGCCGAAACGGGATTGAAAGGTCACCCGAATCTCCCGCCCCAGAGCCTGCTCCAGAAGGCGGGCCGTTTCCAATGACTGGTCGCGATAGGGATCGCCCAGCGCCCGCGTCCGTTCGGGCATGCCGTGGAAGCTGGCGATCAGGAGGTCCGGATGGAAATCGAGCGCATCGATCTGCCTTTGGGTCGATGCCTTCAGCGCGTCTATATAAGCGGGGTCGTCAAAATAAGGCGGCAGGGTGCGGAGCGCGGGCTGAGCGCGCATCTTCGCCAGCGCCGCCGCCGCGCAATCCACCGCCGTAGCCGTCGTCGCGGCGCAATATTGCGGATAGAGCGGCGCCAGCAGGATGCGCCCGCATCCGGCCTCCATCAGCGCCGCCAGACGGGACTCGATCGACGGATTGCCGTAGCGCATCGCCCAATCGACCATGACATCGGGGCCGAAGCGCCCTTGCAGGGCCCCGGCCGCGTCGCGGGTGTTGAAGGCGAGCGGCGAGCCTTCCTCCGTCCAGATCTGCGCATAGGCATGGGCCGATCTGCGCGGACGCGTGAGCAGGACCGGGCCGCGCAGGATCGGCTGCCAGAGCCATGGGGGGATTTCCACGACGCGGCGGTCGGACAGAAACTCGGCCAGATAGCGCCGGACGGACCCGGCATCGGGCGCATCGGGCGTCCCGAGATTGATGAGAAGAACGCCGACGCGAGGCATGGTCAATCCTGAGAGAGAAGCGGCAGGCTGCGGAACCTTTGGCCGGTGACGGTGAACAGGGCATTGGCGATGGCGGGCGCCACCAGCGGAGCGGCGATTTCCGTGGCGCTGGCGGACGGCGCGGTCGAACGGATCAATTCGACCGTGACTTCCCCCACATCCTCCAGCCGGGGAAGGTTCATGCGGCCCAATATGGCGCGGGCGGGCATAGCCTTTTCATAAGGAACCGATGCGCCCATGGCATAAGCGAGGCCGTAGATCAGGCCGCTTTCCACCTGCTGCCGGGCGATGTCGGGATTGATCTGGTCGCCGCAGTCGACAGCCGCGACCATCCGGCCGACAGTGAGCTTGCCGCCAGTGATCCCCGCTTCCACCAGCACCGCGCCGAAGGCGCCGCCGATGCGATGCGCGGCGATGCCCTGTCCGCTGCCCGCTATGCCGCCCTGCCATCCGCCCATGGCGGCGGCGGTGGAGAGGCAATGGGCAAGGCGCGGATTGCCGCCGAGCATCTGGATGCGGAATGACATGGCCTCCATGCCCGCCAGATGGGCAAGCTCGTCCATGAAGCTCTCGGTGAAGAAGGCGCTGTGAAGATGAGCGTTGGCCCGGGTGAAACCAAGAGGCAAACCCACGTCCGACGGATAGTGGTCGACGGCCCAATTAGCGACGGCATAGGGTAGCTCCATGCCCGCGACCGCGAGCCTGGATGCCTTGTCCGCCATTTGCGCCGCCGCTTCGTGGGGGAGAGCGCCGTCCGCGACGCGGGCCCAGGTCTGGCTCATGGCGCAAGGGGCGGAGACCTTGGCGAGCCAGCCTTCTATCGCGCCGCTGCGGCCGAGCTTTGCCGCCATGCGGGCCTGGGCGGGAGCGCTGGGGCGGTCCTGGATGACATCCTCCAGCCGCGACCAGAGCAATTGCACGGGCCGTCCCATGTCGCGCGCGATGAGGGCGGCCTGCACGCCTGCCTCGAAATCCATCTTGCGCCCGAAGGAACCGCCCGCGTGGAGCAGGTAGAGCGTCACCGAATCCCGGCCGATCCCCAGCGCGTTGGCGATGGCGGTGCGGGCCAAACCGGGCGCCTGCGTCGCGAGCCAGACCTCCGCCCCGGCGTCCGTCACGCGCGCGGCGGCGCACATCGGCTCCAGCGCCAGGTGCAATCCGGCATCCACGCGATATTCGCTGGCGAGGATCGTCGCGCCTTCGAACACGGGGAGCAGGTCGCCCTGCGCATGAAGGCGGCGGCCATGGGAACCGGCGAAGGCATCCTCCAGCGCCGCGTCGATGCGTTCGTCGCTGACCGGCGGGCCGTCCAGCGTGAAGACGGGATCGGACAGATCCAGCGCCTTGTTCGCCGCCCACCAGTTCGTTCCGACCGCCGCCACCCATCTTTCCGCGCGGACCAGCTTGAGGAAGCCGGTGACGCTTTTCGCGGCGGCTTCGTTCAGGCTTTCCAGCCGGGCGTCGCCGATCGGGCCTTGCCGGACCGAGGCGAAAACCATGTCGGGCAAGCGGATGTCGGCCGCGAAATTATGGCTACCGTCGAGCTTGGAGGGAGTGTCGAGCCGGGGCAGATCCTGCCCCGCGAGCCGCCCCTCCATCCCCTGCCGCAAGGGCAGGATTTCAGGAAGGTCGAACGCGGCCGCTTCCTCGACCACGTCGCCCAGCCGGAGCGTGCGCTGGCCGCCGTCGGAGATCAGGCCATCCTGAATGTCGCAGCTTTCCCACGGCACGTTCCAGCGCTTGCCCGCCGCCTTGCACAACAGGATGCGCGCGGCCGCGCCGGCGTCGCGACAAGCGTCGTGGAACATCGGCACGGATGTCCCTCCGCCCGTCAGCATCAGCGCCCTGCGCGTCGCATATTGATCGAGCGCCCAGTCGCCCGCGCCTCCGCCAAGCCGGGTCCAGTCGCTCGCCAGCCAATCGCGGGCAAGCAGCGTGTTGGCGTAAAGCGGGCTTTCCGGCGCGCCCTGCACCGCGACGGTGCGCCAGTCCGCGCCCAGTTCGTCGGCCAATATCTGCGGCAGCAGGGTCGTCACCCCCTGCCCCATTTCCAGTTGCGGCACGATGACGATCACCTGCCCCGCCCGGTCGATCTTGAGGAAGGCGTTGAAGACCGTCTCCCCCGGCGCGGCGTTGAGATTGGGCTTGTAACTGCGCGGCCAGACGGCCCATGCGAGCAGCAGACCCGCCCCGGCTCCCCCGCCGACGAGCAGGGTGCGGCGGTCGATCCCCTGCCTGCCCCTGCCTTTATGCCTTAGCGGTGTGCGCCCCATATCCCGACTGATAGAGAGCGGCAAAGGCGCTGCATAGAGCATTTTCCAGTCAGGCGGGGCGTGGGTAGGCCAGGAAACGAAATCCAGTAAAAGCGGCCATGTTGTTTGCAAAGCATCTGTTGGTGGCTGTTTTCGGCCAGAAGCGGACATTTGCTTTCCCTTCTCCCCTTGGGGAGAAGGATACGAAGCCTTGCCTCACGAAGTGAGGTTAGGCGCAGTTGGATGAGGGGGTGGGGGCGAAGTGGCCACGCCATTCTGACGGCGCATCCCCCTCACCCAG
>JASGDV010000239.1:0-6068 GCA_049841255.1 Sphingobium sp. | reverse complement strand
CCACGGCGATATCGTCGAGACCGGCAATGACAGTTGGCGCTTCAAAAACCGCAGCTAGCCGCCACTCTCACCCCAGCTTCAGAACCGGCTTGCGCTGGGGGCGCCTCCGGCACGCGCAGACGCGCGGAGATCACCTTGCTCTCATAGCCTCCCAGCCAGAACTCCGTCGCACCGCCATTTGCCATTTCCACGCCGGGACCTTCGATGGTCAGCATATCCGGTTTCACGATATGAACTCGTTTGGCCTGCTCCAGCGCCGTTGGAATGCGGCCGGTGTTGCGTACAGTAACCCGGATCTCATGCGTGGCGGAATCGGCCCCGCCCTTGCGTATGCGGATGAGTTGCACGCGGACGATCTCCACCTTGGGCAGGTCCATCGCCATGGTGAGATTGAACATCGCCTCATTGCGCGCCCAGCGTTCCAGTTCCTCGACAGGCGGGTTCTGCAACCAGAATTTGGGATTGGGTCCGCCTATTTCCACTTCCCCCAGATCGGGGTGGTTGAATTTGATCCACATCTTATAGTCGCGGCCGCCGAACCGCTCGTCATTGTAACGCAGGACTTCATAGTCATCGACGGTCCCGTCCTTGTCATAATCCTTTCCACGGCCACCATTCCACATCTCGTCGCCATACCAGAGCTGCCCCATCTGGAAGTAACCGAAGTCCGGGCCATGGCCGAAGAAGGGTTGCGGGCGCTTCTGTTCCTTGGGTTGATTGCGCGTCGCATAGGACCAATAGGTATCGCCGGCGAGGCCATAATGGGTGAAGGATTCCCCCACCGCGTCATAATGCTGCAACAGCTTGAGATCGGCCGGGAACACGCACTCTTCAGGCATGCAGGTGCTGGGCCCGCGCAGATGCATGGACGCTGCTGTATCCATGGAGTTGGTGACGCTGATATTGGGATGCGTCATCTGCCACAGGAAGACGGAACGCGTTTCCGGCTCGGACAGAGGATATTCGCCAGCGCCCGCCTGCGTGTGGCCGCGGCCCGTCGCTTCGGCCATCGGACGCCAGTTATAGGGATAGTTGCGATGCAGATCGAGGCCGCCTACGCCGTCCTCATTATATTTGCCGTCCCTGTCGTTATCGATGCCCTCTGAATAGAGCAGATAGTCGCCCTTTCCTTCGCCGACCATGCGCATGAGGCGCCCCTTGGGATCGCGCGGATCGACGATGTGCGTGCCCTTGCCCGCGCCCACATATTGGCGCATCTGCCGGATGAACCCGTCGCCATCCAGATCTTCGGCCGGGTCCTCGTCGAACAGCCCGTCGCCGTCATTGTCCATCGGCCGCACCGAAGAACGGTTGCTCAGGGCCGTGAGCTTGTAGAGATCGGCGCCATCGGGATTGTCATTGGGCCGAAGATATAATGTCTTTTCGTCGAGCAGCCGGGTGATGGCGGCATCCTTGCCGTAATTTTCGAGCACATGCCATGCGAGCCACAGGACGCTCTCGCTGGAGGTGATCTCGCCCGAATGCCGTCCGCCCTCGAAGAAGGCCGCGGGCTTGGCGGTGTGGGCGCCGGTCCGCCTGTTGGTGACGATCATCTGCCAGATGGGCTGCCCGCCGAAGGACGTCCCCGCCTGCACCAGTTCCACAAGGTCCGGCTTTTCCTGCGCCTAGCGATGCATCCAATAGTTGATTTCCGCCGTGCTGTGATAATGCCTGAAATCCATCGCCCCTTGCTGCAAAGGCCGCATTTCGGGATAGTCGGTCAGGACGAATGTGGACGGACCATCGCGCTGGCCGGGGATGGTCAGCACTTTGCGCGCGGCTTCATGGGGCGCGGGTGCCGCAGGCCGGTCGGCGGCGGAAGCGGCCAGGGGAACAGCCAGCAGGGCTGTCAGCGAAAATAGCAAATGCCTCATGACAGGCATATCATGAGGGCAGCCAGCACGATCAGCGCGGGCGCCGCACAGGGATGCGGGCGATAGAGGTTCATTCCGAACGCAAGAAGCGCCGCCATGACCATGATCATCGTCAGGGACAGCACCAGCCCGATCGCAATGCCGTAGGCCGACAGGGCGGCGTACACGGCGGCGGCGAGACTCAGCAGGCCAAATGTCCGCCCGATCACGGCATGAATCCGGCTTATCCCGTTGGGCCAGAAGCGCGGACGCAGCCGCGGATTCATCCGGATGATGAGCATCATCCCGCCCAGCACGAAGAGGGTGACCGCTGCCAGCTTCATCCTATCTCGCCCTTGCGCGCTGCGGCGCCGCGCACCGGCTGCCATTTCACTTTGACCGCCAGCACGGCGAGAAGCCCGGCCCAGAGGAGGAACACGGCATCGACGGCGGCCGTCACCCAATCCCCGGTCACGACCGTGCGGTAAAGCGCCAGCTGCGGGGTCACGAAAGCCGTGACGGGCACCAGAGCCGCGGCCAGAGCCCCCGCTGCCAGTTGCTCCCGCCACAGCCTTGGCAAGGGGCGGATGACGGCATGGACGAAGCTTGCCAGCCAGACGGCGAGGAAGACGAACACCTCCCACCATTTCCGGTCCGCCAGCGACGCGGGCAGCAGCCGCATCCCGCACATGAAGGCGGCGGACGCGACCGCCAGACCGGCGACCATGGCGACATTCACGCGTTCGATCATCTCATAAGCGGCGCGGCTGCGATCGGACGCCGCCTTGTTCTTCCGCTTGATGATGAACAATTCCGTGCCGGTCGCGATCACCGCCGCCCCCATCATGCCCGCGATGACATAGAGCCAGCGCAGCGCCGAGCCGCCGAATTCCGCGAAATGCAGGCCGGAAAGAAAGGACTGCGTTTCCAATATGGGGCTGCGTTTGGTGAAGACGCGCAACGTCTTGCCGGTCACGCCGTCATAGGCGATGCGATAGACCTGCTGCTTGATCCCGTCGTTGCGCCGTCTCCAGACTTCGACCGTGGCATTGTCGCGCCCCGGATCGCGAACGAAGAAATAATTGGTGGAATCCGGCCCGAAAACGGCTTCGGTGCATTCGATGAGCTTCGCCAGCGGATAGTTTTGCGCGGGTCGTCCCGGCGGGTTGTCCGGCTTATACTCGCGATATTGCAGGCTCACCACGTCCGACCGGAATTCCTCCTCCCCGCCTTTATAGAGGGCATGGATCGGCGCGGGCAGATAGACATAATAATAAGCGACCAGACCGGTGAAGGTGATCAGCAGATAGAAAGGAAGCGGCAGCACGCCGAGCAGATTATGCGCGTCCAGCCATCGCCGCTGCTTGCCCGCGCGCGGACGGAAGAGAAACAGGTCCTTCAGGATGCGCGAATGAATGACGACCCCGCTGATGCAGGCAAGCAGCATCGCCATGGACGCCGCCACGACGATCCATATGCCGACAGGCAGGGTGGAACGGTTCATGTGCAGGCGGAAATGCATGCGGACGAAGAAGGAGCCGCCTTCGGTTTCCAGCCTGTCCACTGTCCCGGAACGGGGATCGATAATCGCATCCTTGGTGGCGCCCTTGGCGTCCTCCCAGGACACGACCAACGCCGGATAACGCTCATTGGGATAAGCGATGCGCCACATGCGGGAATCCGGCGCATGTTCCTGCAAAAACGCTTCACCGGCCTGCAACGCTTCCAGCCGCGACACCGGCGCCTTTCCATGCAGGCTGGGCCGCGCCCAATAATTCAGCTCGTCATGAAAGACCGAGAGGCTTCCCGTGAAAAAAATGAGGAAGGCGAACCAGCCGAGGAACAGTCCGATCCAAGTATGAACCCAGGCCATCGACTTGCGGAATGTGTCGTCCATATCAACCCGCCCATGCGGCGGCCGCCGCGCAAAGGAGGATGCCAAGAAAGAGCGTTGCGACCATCCTGCCGGTCGAACGCGCGGCGAATATCCAGATCATCAAGGCCGGCGCGACGAGGAAACCGAGCATCGAGGTCAACAGCACCGAATCCGCCCGCGTGAGCGGCAGGATGCGGGCCAGGGCGAACATGGCCATATAGGTTGCGAAATAACCGCCGAACGAAGCGGTCAGAACCCTGATCGCGATGTCGAACGCTTTCTGTCGATCGGTCGGCGGTTGTGTTCTGGGCATGACGGTCTCGAAAATGGATTCACAGCAGGAGCGGCTTGCGAGAGACAATGACGGAATGGGGGAAGGCGCGCGCATCGCAGTGCGCGCGCGCCCTCCTCAATCCCATGTCAGAAGGAGAAGGCTGCTCCTATGACGAAATTCCTGCCCGGAGCCGAATAGAGGCCCCAGCCCGTGACCGAAGTGGGCGCACCGGTGCCCTCCGTTCGCGACATATAATAAAGGTCCGCGACGTTATCGACCTTCAGGAAGAGGTTGAGGTCCTTCGTCGCCTTATAGTTGGCGCTCATATCCCAGAGCCAATAGCTTTTCGATGGCGGATACACTTCGTCATAGACGATGTAATTGTTCGGCGGAACGGTTCCATAGCGGCCGATGCCGTTCAGATTGATGTTGAACCTCTCCCGGACGTAGGAAAGTCCGACCGTGAACTGGTCGCGCGCCATCGCGGCGATCAGGCTTTTGTCGGTCGCCTCAAGATGGGTATAGCCCAGCTTTATCCGGAAATCCTGAAGGGATGTGTGGAAGGAAGCCTCCGCCCCCCTGATTTTGGATGTGCCGGGGATGTTCACATACATGCTCTGGCCGTTGATGATCTTCCCTGCGATGGCTTCCTTCTGATCGCGTTCATAGACGGCCAGATCAAGGAATGTGGCGGGGGCGAAGGCGAACTTGGCTCCGATTTCCTTCGTGGTGCCATAGGTCGGCTTCAGGTCGAGATTGACGACATAGGCGCCGCCATTGTTGATGTTGCCGTAAACCTGGCGCGCGCTGGGAACGATATAATATTCGCTCACGCTGGCATAGGCGCTCACCATGTCGTTCAACGTATAGCCCAGGCTGACGCTATAGGGCGTACGGCTCTTATATTTGTCCGGACTGACATGGCGCACGCCCGCGATCAGCTTCAGCGCGCGTGTAATGTCCCATTCGTCCTGGATATAAAAGGACGTTTCCCGCAATTTACCGACGGGATTCTTGTCCTTCACATCGGCCAGATGATATTCGAACCCCGCGCTCAGGCGGTGGCTGTCCGTGATCTGATTATAATATCTGTTTGTGATGATGAACGAGCTGTCATTGCCCACTTCCGAATTTTCCCCGTTCGGCAGGTGATAATAGCGCCTGTTCTTGTAGGTGCCGCGATAGAGGGAGAACTGGTTGCTCTGCCTCCCGTCCAGCGAGTGATAATCGAGCAGGAAGGTCGCGCGCGAAGTGCCGTAAAGGCCATCGCCCGGCACGTCGGCCTTGGTGTAGCGGCGCACCCAATCCATCGTCTGGTAATTGCGGTTGTATTTGATGACGATATCCAGCGTATCGTTCGCATGATAGCCCAGCTTGACGTCCCCGGCATTGGCATTCACATGGGAACGCCGCTTGTTTCCGTGGCCGTCCTTCATGCGATAGGTCAGCTTCTTGTCGCCGCTCAACGCCCAGAAGAACGGTCCCTGGGAACCGATGCTGCTGGCGTGGAAATCCTGCAAGCCGTAACTGCCCGTGGCGTAGGATATCCGGTTCTGTATCCCTTCGACATTCTTGCGGGTGATGATGTTGATGGCGCCACCGGCGGTATTCGCGCCATAGAGGGTGGACGCGGAGCCGCGCAGCACCTCCACCCGCTCGATATCATCCATATTATATTTGACGGCGTTCGACCGAAAGAGCGACGCCAGGGTCTGCGGAACGCCGTCTACGAGGACGGTGACATATCTCGATCCGCGGATGGTGGGGTTGGTTTCGCCCGACACCTCGAAGCCCACGCCGTCGGCATACAAGGTGGTATGCATCCCCGCGACATCCTGAAGCAAGTCATAGAAGGTATCGAAATGCTGCCGTTCGATCTCGTCATGGGTGACGACTTCGATGCTGGCGTTGCTCTTGGCCAGTTCCACCGGCGTGGCGGTTGCCGTGACGACGATCTGGGCGGAGCGTTCGTCAGTCTCCGCTGTCTCCGCATAGGCTCCGGTGGCGATGCCGCAGGCCATCATGGCGATGGGAGCCGCGCCCGACAGATATTTGAACATGGAAT
>JASGDV010000238.1:0-13665 GCA_049841255.1 Sphingobium sp. | reverse complement strand
GAGCCCAGTTCCGCCGTCTGATCTGGGCTCCTGCCTGCGCAGGAGCACGGCGCACTTCAATTATAAGGGATTCCAGACACTCACACCCGTTCGGGCTGAGCTTGTCGAGTCGAAGGCTGGCGAAGCCAACGGCTATTCTTCTTCCTTAAGCGCGGTGCCTTGGAAGGAAGAGCAGGGCTTCGACAACCTCAGCCCGAACGGAGGTGGGAGTGTCCGCCTTTGGCCGAAAGCCGATGTGCATGAAAAAGGCCGCGCGGATATGCTCCGCGCGGCCTTTTCCGAAACATGCGAAGGATCAGCCCTTCTTGCCGTCGCGATAGCGTTCGATGGCTTCGATCGTGATGCGGCGCGCGTCTTCGGCGCCGCCCCAGGTGCCGATGCGCACCCACTTCTGCTTTTCCAGATCCTTGTAATGGGTGAAGAAATGCTCGATCTGCTCCATCACGATGCCGGGCAGGTCGTCTTTCTCGTCGACTTCATTATAATAAGGGAAGGTCTTGTTGTCGGGGACGCAGACCAGCTTTTCGTCGCCGCCCGCTTCATCCTCCAGATTGAGTACGGCGATGGGGCGCGCGCGCACCACCGATCCGGGCACGAAGGGCGAGCGGGCGATGACCAGCGCGTCGAGCGGATCGCCGTCGGGCGAGAGCGTATGCGGCACGAAGCCGTAATTGGCCGGATAGCGCATCGGCGTATGCAGGATGCGGTCCACGAACAACGCCCCCGATGCCTTGTCGAACTCATATTTCACGGGCTCGCCGCCGACGGGAACCTCGATGATGACGTTCAGGCTGTTGGGCGGATCGTCGCCCACAGGGATCAGTTCGATATTCATGGCTTGGCCTTTTGATGCGCGTTGGCGTTTGCGGGTGATTATGTTTTCGGTTTGAGCAGCCGGTCGAGACTGCCTTCACCCTCTCCTGTCTTTTCGAGGCGCGGATAGCGCAGGCCGCCTGAATAATCGAGAGATAAAGTGCGGTAATATTTGTCCTGTTTGACGATGATCTGGATCGGCTTGCCGGGGGCGGTAGCCTGTTTGAGCGCCGCCTTGAAGACATCGGACGAATATTCGTCGCCATTCACCGCGACTATGGTGGAGCCGGTCGCAAGACCCGCCCTGAACGCGGCGCTGTCCCACACCACCGAGGCGATTTCACCGCTGTTCTTGACGACGAGGCCCAGCCCGAAGCTCTGGTCCACGACCTTCTGCGCGCCTTCCGCCGCCTTGGTGATGCTGCCGGGCGTGTCGCCATAGACGAGGCGGTAGCCGCCGAGCGTGAAGCCGCCCTTGGGCGTCTCCCGCGTGGTGCTGTCCACATGGCGGCGGAAGAAGCCCGCCCAGTCATAGGGCGCGATGTCGTTGAGCGTCTTGATCACATCGTCGCGATTATAGACGACCTGCCCCCAGTCGCCCGGACGGATGCCGAAGAAGGCGGCGGCGAAATCGTCGAGGCCCTTGCGGCCCTTCGTCTGCTGGCGGAGGATGGCGTCGGCCTCCAGCCAGATCATCAGCCCTTCATTGTAATAATCCTCCGACCGCTGCCAGCTTGCCCAGCCCTTGGGACGGCGGGCGGAGATGATGGGATCGAGCGTCGTGTCCTCCATCGGGCGCCATTCCCGGCCCTTGGCGGTGTCGAGCTTCGCGGCGATCTGGGCATAGGCGTCCAGCGTTTCCTGTTTCGAGAACAGGCCTGACCGCGCGCCCAGCACATAGCCCCAGAATTGCGTCTGGCCTTCATAGACCCAGAGCAGATTGTCCTGCATCGGCGTGCGGAAATCGGGCGTCCAGAGCAGGTCCGGACGGCGGAACTTGCCGTCCCAGCTGTGGGTGAATTCATGGGGCAGGAGGTTGCGGTCGAGCAGCGCCTCGCCCCTGTCCCAATTCTTGAAATAGCCCGGCTCGACCTGATTTTCCGACGAGCGGTGATGTTCGAGACCAATGCCGCCCATTTCGTCGGTGATGGCGAGCAGGAAGTCGTAATGGTCGAAATGGGTGGCGCCGAACAGCGCCTTCGCCTCCGCCACCAGCTTGCGGTGCTTCGCCATCTGCTCCGGCTTGAAGTCCAGTTCGTCGGCGTCGTCGGCGACGATGTTGAGCGTCACATTGTTGCCCAGGTCGACCGCCTTGAAATGGGTGCCCGCGAAGACCGGGGAATCCTGCAGGGCTTCATAGTCGATGGTCTCATAGGCGACGCGGTTGCCGCTCCGCTGGCCGCGCAGGGCGGTCGCGGCCTGCCAGCCCGCCGGATAGGTGACGGTCGCCTGCACCGGGATCTGCCGGGTGAAATAGCCCGCCGGATAGAGCGAGACCGATTCCCACTGGATGTTGAGCATCTTGGGCGTCACGACGACGCGGCCCTGATTGGGCGCAGTGGCGGAGAGGAACTGGAACTGGGCGACGACTTCCTTCGTGCCCTGTGGCACGTCGATCTGGAAGGCGTAGACGTCGAGAGGATCGCGCTTCCACGCCAGCGGCTTGCCGTCGGCGGTGAAGGTGAGGCCGGTCAATTTCTCGATCTGCCCGCGCGGGGCGTGGTTGCCCGGCAGCCATTGCGGCATCAGCAGGGTCATGGGGCCGCCCGACGCGACGGGGATGGTTTCCTTGACGCGGAAGATGCGCTGCACCGTGTCGCTGGCGTCCACTTCCAGCCGGATGGTGCCGCCGGGATAAGGCACGTCCTTCGGCGCGGGCGTGGCGTCGTCGACGGGGAGGGCGGCGGGCTTCGAGCGGATCGCCTCCTGCGCCCAGAGCGGGCTGGCGACGGCGGTGGAAAGGCAAAGGGCGGCAGCAAGGCTGCGGATCATGGACATCTCCCGACAAAGACGTGAGGCCGGACGGCCTGAAGGGATCAGCATGGCGGGACGCGGGCGCGGCGTCCACCCCGCAAAGCGACAGAGACATTATGCGACAAAAAAGCGCGTTTCCTTGCAGCTTGTTTGCGGTTAAGGGCGCGTCCCATGGCGAAAACAGAAACGCCGCGCCCGGTGCGCGGCACGCAGGACATGCTGGGCGGCACCCCCGAAGCGTTCCAGGAGCGTTTCGCGCATGTGGTCGCGACCTTCGAACGGGTGCGAAAGCTCTATGGCTTCGCGCGCGTGGAGGTGCCCGTGTTCGAGGCGACGGCGGTGTTCGCCCGCTCGCTGGGCGAGAGCACGGACGTGGTGTCGAAGGAAATGTATACGTTCGAGGATCGGGGCGGCGACAGCATCACCCTGCGCCCGGAGTTCACGGCGGGCATCTCCCGCGCCTATATCACCGAAGGCTGGCAGCAATATGCGCCGCTGAAGGTGGCGACCCATGGGCCGCTGTTCCGGTACGAGCGCCCGCAAAAGGGGCGGTTCCGGCAATTCCATCAGCTCGACGCGGAGATCATCGGCGCGGGCGAGCCGGGGGCGGACGTGGAATTGCTGGTCTTCGCCGATCAGTTGCTGCGGGAACTGGGCGTGTCGGAGGGCGTGACGCTGAACCTCAACACGCTGGGCGACGCGGAAAGCCGGGAGGCGTGGCGCGCTGCCCTGGTGGCGCATTTCGAGGCGCATCGGGACCAGTTGTCGGAGGAAAGCCTTGACCGGCTGGCGCGCAATCCGCTGCGCATCCTCGACAGCAAGGACCCGCGCGACCGGCCGGTGGCGGACAGCGCGCCGGACATCGACGCTTATCTGACCGATGAGGCGCGGGGCTTCTTCGAGAAGGTGACGAGCGGCCTCGATGCGGCGGGCGTGGCGTGGGAGCGTAATTCCCGGCTGGTGCGCGGGCTGGATTATTACCGGCATACCGCGTTCGAATTCATCACCGACCGGCTGGGCGCGCAGGGCACGGTGTTGGGTGGCGGGCGCTATGACGGGTTGATCGAGAATCTGGGCGGTCCTGCCACCCCGGCGGTAGGCTGGGCGGCGGGGATCGAGCGGCTGGCGATGTTGGTGGAGATGCCGGAGATCGCTGGGCCGACCGTGGCCGTCATTCCCATGGGCGAGGCGGCGGAGGCGAAGGCGACCGGGATTATCGCCGATCTGCGGCGGGCGGGGATCGCCTGCGACATGGGCTATCGCGGCAATATGAAGAAGCGGATGCAGCGCGCCAATGCTTCGGGCGCTATGTTCGCTGCCATTTTGGGCGACAATGAGATTGCCAATCAGGTGATGGCAGTCAAGAATCTGCGTTCCGGCGAGCAGCAGGACGTGCCGTTGGCGGCTCCTCAGGAATTGCTCAGGATGCTGATCGTTGGAGAAGAGATGGCGAGGAATCCATCGCTTCTGGCCTCCAAGGATAGCGTGTCCCCCTGATGCATATCTCCGCCGAACGCATCGCGCAGATCGAGGCGCGCCGGGACGAGGTGCAGGCGTCGATGACGCGCGCCGACCTGCCCCCGGAGGAGTTCGTTCGGCTGTCCAAGGAATATGCCGAGATCGAGCCGGTGGCGAAGGCCGCGCATGAAGTGCGGCGGCTGCGGCAGGAACTCGCCGCGCTGGAGCAGATGGCGGGCGGCGCGGATGCGGAAGCCGATCCTGCCATGCGCGAGATGGCGCAGGAGGAGATGCAGCTTATCCGGGGCTGGCTTCCCGATGCGGAGCGCGCTCTGGCGTTGCAGCTTCTGCCGCGCGATTCGGCCGATGCGCGTCCGGCCATGCTGGAAATCCGGGCAGGGACGGGCGGGGACGAGGCCGCGCTGTTCGCGGGCGACCTGTTCCGCATGTATCAACGCTATGCCGACGCGCAGGGCTGGAAGATGGAGATGATCTCCGCCAATCCGGCGGAAGTGGGCGGCTTCAAGGAAGTCGTCGCCAGCGTCACCGGCGCGGGCGTTTTCGCGAAACTGAAGTTCGAGAGCGGCGTCCACCGGGTGCAGCGCGTGCCCGTCACCGAAAGCGGCGGGCGCATCCATACCTCCGCCGCGACCGTCGCCGTGCTGCCGGAACCGGAAGAGGTGGACGTCCAGATCGCCGACAGCGACCTCAAGATCGACATTTATCGCGCGTCGGGAGCGGGCGGGCAGCATGTCAACACGACCGACTCCGCCGTGCGGATCACGCACTTGCCGAGCGGGCTGGTCGTGACGCAGCAGGACGAGCGGTCCCAGCACAAGAACAAGGCCAAGGCGATGCAGGTGCTGCGCGCGCGGTTGTATGAGCTGGAGCGGGACCGGGCGCAGAGCGAACAGGCGGGCGCGCGCAAGGCGATGGTGGGATCGGGCGACCGTTCGGAGCGCATCCGCACCTATAATTTCCCGCAGGGGCGCGTGACCGACCACCGCATCAACCTGACGCTGCATCGCCTGCCGGAGATATTGGAGGGGCCGGGCCTTTCCGAAGTCATCGATGCGCTGATCGCGGAGGATGAGGCGGCGCGGCTGGCGCAACTGGACGGCGTGGGCTGAATCATGGCGAAGGTCGCCGACAGGCTGCGCACGGCGGCGGCGGCGCTCGGCGGGGTAAGCGGGACGGCGCGGCTCGATGCGGAATTGCTGCTGGCGCATGCCTTGGGGATTTCGCGCGGCGACCTGCTTTTGCGGCAGCGCGATCTGGCGGTGCCTGCCGCGTTCGACGGGCTGATCGCGCGGAGGCTGGCGGGGGAGCCGGTGGCCTATATCACCGGGATGCGCGATTTCTGGACCATCAGCCTGCGGGTGACGCCCGACGTGCTCATTCCCCGGCCCGACAGCGAGACGCTGATCGAGGCGGCGGTGGAGCATTTCGCGGAGCGGGCGCCGGAGACTATCCTCGATCTGGGCACCGGATCGGGGGCGCTGCTGCTCGCCGCGCTGGACCAGTGGTCGGGGGCGCGGGGGTTGGGCGTCGATATTTCTCCGGCGGCGCTGGCGGTGGCGCAGGACAATGCCGCGCGGCTGGGGCTTTCGGACCGGGCCGGGTTCCGCATCGGCGACTGGGCGGAGGGGATCGGGGAGCGCTTCGACCTGATCCTCGTCAACCCGCCCTATATCGCGCGGAATGCGCCGCTGTCGGGCGACGTGCTGCATGAGCCGGAAGGCGCGCTGTTCGCGGGGGCGGAGGGCTATGACGATTATCGCCGCATCGCGCCGCAACTGCCGCGCCTGCTGCGGCCGGGGGCGCTGGCGGCGGTCGAGATCGGTTACGACCAGCGGGAGGGGGTTTGCGCGCTCTTCGCCGCGCAGGGGCTGGAGGTCGAAGTCCGCCGCGATCTGGCCGGGCATGACCGCTGCCTTGCCGTCCGTCCATCGCCGGGACAGGAATTGCGGGGATGAAAGCGAAAATCGCTTGGTTTATGGGATCAAAGACACTAGATGGGTGTCAGGGACGGCCCTGTCTTAAGGGTTTGGCCGCTTGGCCGCTGATGGAAATGGCTGTCTTCCCGCTTCATAAAGTCACGATGGCGCGGCGTGCCGACGCCTCTGGCAGCGAAGGGCCGGGGTTCCGTGCGAACTCCGGTCCGGCGGAGCTATACGGCCTGATGAGCGGGCCGAGCTGGGGAATGGCGACTGAAACAGTGTCTTCAGTGAATTCGATCATCACGAACGCAAGGATCAGGTCTTGATCAACAACAGGCAGGCCGGTCGCCGCAATCGCGGCCGGAACAACGGACGCCCCAATAACAACAGCCGGGGCGGCGGCGACAACGGCAACCGGATCGACAACCGCGCGCGGGGCAATGCGGCCCAGCTTCTTGAGAAATACAAGAATATGGCGCGCGATGCCCAGATGGCGGGCGACCGGGTGAACGCCGAATATTACCTCCAGTTCGCCGACCATTATTTCCGCGTGCTGGCCGACAACCGCGCCCGGCAGGAAGAGCAGCAGCAGCGTTTCCGCCGCTATGACGAGAATTTCGACGGCGAGGGCGACGAGGGCGATACGGACGAGGAGGGCGAAGGCCCGCGCGCCGAGCAGCAGCCCTATGACCGCGCCGAATCCTTCCAGCCTCGCCGCCGGGACGACCGGCGCGACGACCGCGAAGGACGCGAGCGCCGCGAACGCAATTTCCGGGAGCGTCCGGCTCAGGCGGAGACGGTCGAGCGGCCGAATGCGGCGCAGGCTGTTGCCGAGGAGGCGCCCGTCGCCGTCCCCGCTCCCGCAGCGGAACCGCAGGCTGAGGAAGCGCCCGCGCCGCGCCGTCGCGGACGTCCGCGCAAGGTGGATGTCGCCAGGGCGGCGGAGGAAAAGGCCGAGGGTCTGGATGTCGCGGCGTTGCCCCCGTCGATCGCGCGGGCCGACAATGACAGCGAAACGCCGGTAGCGCCCCGCAAGCGCGGCCGTCCCCCCCGCGCGGCGACGCAGGCGGCGGAATAGTCGCTGGCTCGCGCTTCGGGCGTGGCATCAGGGTAAGAGGAAAGGGGATGGCGGGTTTCCGCTGTCCCCTTTTTTTGTGAAGGGCGAATGGCGGCCAGGGATGGATTACGGACGGTCTGCTTAAACCCAGCCGTGCTCCTGCGAAGGCAGGAGCCCAGATCAGACGGCGGAACTGGGCTCCTGCCTTCGCAGGAGCACGATGCAGTTCAATTTAGGTGGTGAACGGACATTCTTGTCCGTCATGCCAGCGAAAGCTGGCATCTCTCTTCTTGAGGCGCAATCAGACACCAGAGAGATCCCAGCTTTCGCTGGGATGACGAAGGTTGGATGTCCGTTCTTGGCCGTTAGCGTCCTTCAACGCCACAATCTTCTTTGCCCGCTTTGCATATGCGCCGCGATGGGGCAGAACGGTCGGACACCGGGAGGGAGCCGATCCTGATGCATGCTATCCGTCTGTTTTCGAGCCTGTTGTTCGCCCTGCCCGCCGCGGCTTTCGCGCAGGGGGCGGCTTCCGATCCGACGGGGGCTTCGGCGCAGGGGGATGTGTCGGTCACCATCTATAACGACAATCTCGCGCTGGTGCAGGACGTGCGGCAGATCGCCATTCCGGCGGGCGTCCATCGGATCGAATTTCCCGACGTGTCCGCGCAGATCAGGCCGGAGACCGTGTCCTTCGCGGCGGACGGCGCGTCCATCGTCGAGCAGAATTTCGATTTCGACCTGCTGTCCCCAGCCAAGCTGATGGAGAAGGCGGTGGGCAAGACCGTCACCATTGTCCGCACCAATCCCGCGACCGGGGCGGAAGTGCGCGAGCAGGCCAAGGTGCTGAGCGTCAATGGCGGCACGGTGTTCCAGATCGGCAGCCGGATCGAGGTGCTGCGCGACGATGGCCTGCCGGTGCGGGTGATCTTCGACCGGGTGCCCGCCAATCTGCGGGCGCGGCCCACCTTGTCGGTGACGGTGGACAGCGCGCGGGCCGGGACGCGGCCCGCCGCCATCCGCTATCTGACGCCCGGCATCGGCTGGAGCGCGGATTATGTCGCGCTGTTTGATGCGAAGGCGGGGCGGATCGACGTGCAGGGCTGGATCACGCTGACCAATAATTCGGGCACGGCCTATGACAATGCGCGGACGCTGTTGGTCGCGGGGAGCGTCAATCAGGATCGCCCTTCGCCGCGCTATCGGCCGGCGCGCCCGAACAATATCCGCACGGCGGGCACGGAGACGGCGGGGCGCGAGCAACTGGGCGACTTCTATCTCTATCCGCTGGCCGCCCGCACCACCATCGCGGAGCGGCAGACCAAGCAGGTGAGCTTCCTGGACGTGCAGGGCGTTCCGGCCAAGGCGGGCTATGCCTATGACAATGGGTGGCTGGGCAGTTCCGACGAACCGCAGAGCGCGCGGAGCGTGGTCAGCTTTTCGACGTCGCGCAGCGGCGGCCTGGGCGATGCGCTGCCCGCCGGGACGGTGCGCTTCTATATGAAGGATGCGGCGGGCGCGCCGCAGTTCATCGGCGAGAACAATGTCGGCCACACGCCGATGGGGAGCGAACTGGCGCTGTCCACCGGCGACGCCTTCGACGTGAAGGTGAAGCCGGTCGTGGAACAGCGCGAGCGGCTGTCGTCGAACAAATGGCGGTCGCATATGCGCTATGACCTCAGCAATGCGAAGGCGGAGCCGGTCACGGTGGAGCTGACCCAATCGGGCCTCGACTTCTTCTATGACGACACGCGGATCGTCAGCGAGAGCCAGCCGTCCCGCCGGGTGAACAGCAATGCGGCGCGCTGGACGGTGACGGTCCCGGCCAATGGAACCGCGACCGTCACGGCGATTTTCGAAACCCGCTATTGAACGGCGTCATGCGGCGCTGGCTCCTTTTGCTGCTTGCCGCCCTGCCCGCGCCGGTGGGCGCGCAGGCGGTCGTCACATCGGCGGCGCCCGAATCGGTGTCGGTGACGGTCTATCGCGATCCCGAACGGGGAGAGGGCGCCATCGACGCGCAGTTCCCGGAAGGGTTCGCGCTGGTCAGCGAGAAGAGGCGCATCGCGCTCCCGGCCGGGGAATCGACGATCCGGTTCGAGGGCGTGGCGGACGGCATGATCGCGGTCAGCGCCGTGGTGACGGGCTTGCCGGGCGGGGTCGTGCAGAAGAATCGCGATGCGAAGCTGCTGTCGCCCGCCGCTCTGGTGGACGGGACGCTGGGCCGGGCGGTGCATCTGCGCCGCACCGATCCGGCGACGGGCAAGGTGACGGAACAGGACGCGATCATCCGATCCGCCTCCAGCCAGGCGCTCGTGCTGGAAACGGCGCAGGGGGTGGAGGGGCTGCGCTGCTCCGGCTTGCCGGAGAGCATCAGCTATGATTCGCTGCCAGCGGACCTGTCGATCCGTCCCACGCTGTCGGTGACGACGCAAAGCCCGGCGGCGGGCGAGGCGGAGGTGACGCTGACCTATCTTTCGACCGGATTCGACTGGGCGGCCAATTATGTGGCGCGGATCGGGGCGGACGGGCGGACGATGGACCTGTTCGCCTGGCTCACGGTCGCCAACGGCAACGGGACGGGCTTTCCGCAGGCCAGCCTGCTCGCGGTCGCGGGGCGGCTCAATCGGACTTCGGACTATGATTCGCTGGAGGAGGACGCGCCTTCGCCCTTTCTGGCGCTGCGATGCTGGCGCTTCGACGGTTATGACGGGGCCTATGGTGGCGCGCCGCCGCCGCCCCCGCCGCCCATGCTCGCGGCTCCGGCCATGATGATGATGGAGCGGGCGGAGGACATCGTCGTGACGTCGCAGCGGATCGCGCGGCAGGAGGAACTGGGCGACCTCAAGCTCTATCGCGTGCCGATGACGGTCGACATCAACCCGCAGGCGCAGAAGCAGGTGGCTTTGCTGCAAAAGAGCGGCATCGCCTTCGAATTCTATCATGCCGCCGATCTGGCGGCCGGGGATGCGTTTGAAGAGCCGCGCTTCCTGCGGCGCATGATCCGGTTCGAGAATAAGGAGGCCATGGGCGCGGGAGTGCCGCTTCCATCGGGAGGCATCGCCCTTTTCGCGCCGCGCGGGGGCGAATTGCTGCTGCTCGCCGACGGGCGGATGCGCGATTATGCGAAGGGCGAGACCGTCCGCATCGAGGCAGGCGAAAGCGCGCAGCAGTCCATGGTGCAGGAGCAGCGCGACGAAGAGCGGGACAGGGGGATGCGCCTGACGCTGACCAACACGGACTCCCGGCCCGCGACGGCGGAAATCGGGATCGCGGACAGCGACGGGGCGCGGCTGGTTTCGCCCTCGCGCAGGCTCACGCGGCGCGACGGGCTGTGGCTGTGGAAGGCGGTCATTCCCGCCAATGGCGCGGTGTCGCTGGACTATCGGATCCGCGACCAGGCGGCTCAGGGGGCGGGCAGCGGCCGGGGGCGGTGATTTTCGTCCAACGCCACGAAAGTGAACAGGCCGCTGGTGAGGTCGACCTTTTGCTCGCTTTGGCCCCGCGTCGCCGTCACGTCGATGCGGATGCTGACCGACGTGCGGCCGCGCCGTTCCTCATAAGCGTAGAGCGAGACGACATCGCCCAGCAATATGGGGGAGATGAACTTCATGCTTTCGATGGCGACGGTCGCCACCGGGCCTTGCGCGATCCGGCCCGCGACGATGCCACCCGCCATGTCCATCTGGCTCAGCACCCATCCGCCGAAGATGTGGCCGTTGCTGTTGATGTCGGTCATATACGGGACGACCCGCAATACCACTTCGCCTCTGCTGTCAGTCGTCAAGGGGATAGTCATCCTTCAAAGGGTCCAGAACCTGTTCGTCATGCCCGGTGCCGCTGGACAGGAAGGCCAGCGCCATGAGCGCGGTGCCCAGCATGAAGGTCAGCCATACGCCCAGCACCGTCGCGATCACCATATGAATCGGCATGGGACCGGCATAGGCCTGCAAGGCCGCCAGCGCCACGCCCACGCACAGCGCCCCGGTCAGCGCCATCCAGCCCATGAAGCGGCGGAACCGCGTCCATGCCGTCGCGGCGATCCGTGGATCGTCCAGGGCCTGCTTCTGTCTCATCCCCTTTTCTTTGGGGAGCGAAAGTGGGATCATCAAGAGGGCATGTTCCAAGTGCGTCGAAAAGGAGAAGGGGTCATGACGGTCGCGGCGATTCTGCAACATAAGGGCTATGATGTCGTTCATGTGTCACCCGGCGACAGCGTCCTTTCGGTGGTGAAGCTGATCGCCGAGCGCCGGATCGGCTGCGTCCCGGTGGTCGACGAAGGGAAGGTCGTCGGCATCTTTTCGGAGCGCGACCTGCTTTATCATGTGGCGCAGGACGGCGCGGCCGCCCTCGATCGCACGGTGGGAGAGGCAATGACCGCGCCCGCCATCACCATCGATCCCGATACGCCGATCATGCACGGCCTGTCCCTGATGACCAAGCGGCGCATCCGTCACCTGCCCATCGTGACGGATGGCGCGCTGGTGGGGCTGGTGTCCATCGGCGATCTCGTCAAGCACCGGATCGACCGGATCGAATCGGAAGCCGCCGCGCTGCGGGATTATATCCAGACGGCCTGAGTCGCGGCTTTCAGGCGGGCGCTTGCACCGGCGGCGCCCGCCGGACGATCAGGCCGACCAGCTCCATCAACGTGCCGCGCGCGCACAGCATCAGCACGGCCAGAAAGGCGAGCGCCCCCGCCGGGACCAATATGCCGAGCCGAATCGGGGCGGGCAGGACGGGCAGCATCGAATCGACCGCGATGACGATCCCCGCCATCAGCACCGCGCAGCCAAGGCCCGGCGCGGCGGCGCGGACAAGATCGGCGATTCGCAGGCCCATGGGCGCGCCCGCCAGCCGGGCGGTCATCAGGGTGAGGATCGGGAAAGCCCCCAGCCATGCCCAGGCAAGGCCGATGGCGCCGAACCGGATGCCGATCAGGAAGGCGGCGGGCATCAGCACCGCGCCGATCGCGGCCACCCTGGCGGTGATGCCGGGCCGCCCCAGTGCATTGCTGACCGGCGCGAACATGACCTGCAGCGTCATGAACGGCATGGCGAGGGCGAGGATGGAGACGAAGGGCGCCATCGCCAGCCATTTCCGGCCGAACAGCGTTTCGACCAGCGGCTCCGCCGTCACCGCCATGCCCAGATAGACCGGGCAGGAGATCAGCAGCAGCAGCCGCACCGCCTTGCAGAAGGACCATGCGACGCGGGCCGGGTCTCTCTGCATCCGGGCATAGGCCGGAAAGGCGACTTCGTTCAGCGGCGGCACGAATTTGCTGACGAAGATCTGCGTCAGGAACAGGGCTTCGGCATAGAGGCCCAGTTCATGCGGTTCCAGCACGCGGCCGCCGATGAAGATGTCCGCCTGACTTTGCACGATCCAGAAAAGCTGCCCTCCCAGCAAGGACGCGCCATAGGCCACCATCGCGCCCGTCCCGCGGAAATCGAAGCTGGGGATGGGGCGAAAGCCGGTGACGATCACATAGCCAGCCGCCTTCACCCAGAAACCGGCCATCGGCGCGAACACCAGCGTCCACACGCCCCAATGCGACAGCGCGCCGATCAGGGCGACCGCCGCCGAGGCGATGGCCGCGATCAGGTTGACAAGCGCGGGCCGCTTGAAATCCAGCGCCCGCCCCGTGATCGCTTCGGGAATCGAGATGAAGGGCGTGGACAGATAAAGCAGCGCCTGCACCCGCAGCAGATCGGCCACCAGGGGCTGCTCATAATAGTCCGCCGCCATCGGCGCGATGGCGAGTTGCGCCAGCGCCAGCCCGCCATTCAGCAGCAGCATCATGCCGAAGGCCTGCTGCAGCCGGTGCGAATCCACCGATTCGGACTGCACCAACGCGCTCACCAGCCCATAGCCGTTGAGGAAGGTCGCGAAGTTCAGGATGACCTGCGTCATCGCATATAACCCGTAATCGGCCGGATCGAGCAGGCGGATCACCAGCAGCGTGACGATCCAGCTCAATATCTGCGACACGATCTGGCTGCCCGAACGCCAGATGACGGCCTGCCTTATCCGCGTGCCGAAACCGGCATCGTTCGCGTCGGCGTCCTGCAAACCCATCGAAACCCTTTTCCCTTCCGCAGCATCCTGGCGATCCGGCCGCCATAAACGGGAACCATCAAAAAATTCTGAAATAAAATTGCAAAAACCGTTTGACGGTTCGGGAAGCCCTCCATATATGCCCCTTCACCGGACGGGGCGCTGCCTACAGACAGCGCTCGGAACGGTCGCCAACATAGACGGGAAGCACTTCCCTCGGATGCAAGTTCGAGGAAGGGTCGCTGTCCCGCCTCAATGTTGGAAGCTCTTTGACATAGTGAGAAAGATGAAGGGACATGTGGGCGACGGCTCCGGTTTCTGCGGCTTCAAGGCGCAGAGGATCGGTTAAAGTCAAGTCGTTCGTAT
>JASGDV010000237.1:0-11742 GCA_049841255.1 Sphingobium sp. | reverse complement strand
GCACGGAGCGCGCCTTGGCCGCCGTCACCGCCGCCGCCGCGCCACCCCCCGGCCCTGCCCCTGCTTCCCCGCTCCCTTCGCCCACGCCGCAGGGTGACGAAGCGCCCCTGCCCGCCGCGACCCCCTCTTCCCTCCAGACAACAGGAACAGCATGAGCAGTCCCATCTACGTCGCCATAGACACGCCCGACCTCGAAAAGGCGCAAGGGTTAGCGGGGCAGGTGCGCCATCATGTCGGCGGATTGAAGCTGGGTCTGGAGTTTTTCTGCGCCAATGGTCACCATGGCGTGCGGGAGATGATGAAGTTCGACCTGCCGATCTTCCTCGACCTCAAGCTGCATGACATCCCCAACACGGTCGCCAAGGCGATACAGGCGCTGCATCTGCTGGAGCCCGCGGTGCTGACCGTCCATGCGGCGGGCGGGCGCGCCATGCTGGAGGATGCGAAGGCCGCGGCGGGCGCAAATACGAAGGTGGTCGCCGTCACCGTGCTGACCAGCCTCGACGATGGCGACCTGCTCGACATAGGGGTCGGCGGCAAGGCGGAGGATCAGGTGGCCCGCCTCGCCGATCTGGCGCGCGGCGCGGGAATGGACGGCATCGTCTGTTCCGGGGCCGAAGTAGGGCTCGCCAAACAGATGTGGCCCGACGGCTTCTTCGTCGTGCCCGGCGTCCGTCCGGCGGGCGGCGCGATGGGCGACCAGAAGCGCGCCGTCACTCCCCGCGAGGCGCTGGATCGCGGCGCATCCATCCTCGTCGTGGGCCGCCCCATCAGCCTTGCCGAAAATCCCGACATGGCCGCGCGGGAAATCGAAGCGACGCTATAAGCACCATCCCATTCGTTACGCCCTGGCAACGATCATCCCGTCAAAATCGATTCGCCCCGCTATCTCATTCTTTATTTTCCTCATCGGCGGACAGCGGCGCGCAGGGTTGCGCCGCTGATCGCGGAGCGGCATAGGGCTGATCCATGCACGACATCCGCTTCATCCGCGAAAACCCCGCCGCCTTCGACGCCGCCCTCGGCCGCCGGGGACTTGATCCTCTCTCGGGGCCCATTCTCGCGCTTGACGAACGCAACCGCGCCCTCAAGACGGAGTTGCAGCACAGTCAGGCCCGCCGCAACGAAGCGAGCAAGGCCATCGGTCAGGCCATGGCCGCCAGGGACATGGAAAAGGCCGAAAGCCTGAAAGCCGAAGTCGCCGCGCTCAAGGACCGGATGCCCGCGCTGGAAGCCGAAGACCGCGAAACCGGCGAACAGCTTCAGGCGATGCTGGCCGCCATCCCCAACCTGCCCGCCGACGACGTGCCGGAGGGTGCGGACGAAACGGCCAATGTCGAAATCGGCCGCTGGGGCGAACCGCGCAGCTTTCCCTTCGCGCCGCAGGACCATGCCGATTTCGGCCCCGCGCTCGGTCTGGACTTCGAAGGCGCGGCGGCGCTGTCGGGCGCGCGCTTCGCCGCCCTGCGCGGCCAGATGGCCCGGCTCCACCGCGCGCTCGCCCAGTTCATGCTCGACCGGCAATCGGGCGAGAATGGCTATGAGGAAGTGAACCCGCCCCTCCTCGTCCGCGACGAGGCGCTGTTCGGCACCGGCCAGCTTCCCAAATTCGCCGAAGACCTGTTCCGCACCACCGACGGCCGCTGGCTGATCCCCACGGCGGAAGTCAGCCTCACCAATCTGGTGCGCGAACAGATCGTGGCGGCGGAAAGCCTGCCGATGCGCCTCACCGCGCTCACCCCCTGCTTCCGGTCCGAAGCCGGGTCGGCGGGCCGCGACACGCGCGGCTTCATCCGCCAGCACCAGTTCGAGAAGGTGGAACTGGTCGCCATCTGCAAGCCCGAGGAATCCGAAGCCGAACATGAACGCATGTGCGCGGCGGCGGAGGGCGTGCTTCAGGCGCTGAACCTCCCTTATCGCAAGATGCTGCTCTGCACCGGCGACATGGGCTTTTCCGCGCGCAAGACCTGGGACCTCGAAGTCTGGCTGCCCAGCCAGCAGACTTATCGCGAGATCAGCTCCGTCTCCAACTGCGGCGATTTCCAGGCGCGGCGCATGAACGCCCGCTACAGGCCGGAGGGCGAGAAACAGACCCGCTTCCTCCACACGCTGAACGGATCGGGGCTGGCGGTCGGCCGCACACTGGTCGCGGTACTGGAAAACTACCAGCAGGAGGACGGCAGCGTCATCGTGCCCGAGGCGCTCGCGCCCTATATGGGCGGGATCACGCGGCTGCGGCCCCGCTGATATGCGCATCCTCCTCACCAATGACGACGGCGTCTACGCCCCCGGCCTCAAGGTGCTGGAGGAGATCGCCCGCACCTTGTCCGACGACATCTGGATCGTCGCCCCGCAGGAGGAGCAGTCCGGCGCGGGCCACAGCCTGACGCTGACCCGCCCCCTGCGTATCCGCAAACATGGGGAGCGGCACTATAGCGTCACCGGCACGCCCACCGACGCGGTGATGATCGCGGTCGGCCATCTGATGAAGGACTGCAAGCCCGATCTGGTGCTGTCCGGCGTCAATCGCGGCGCCAATCTGGCCGAGGACGTGACCTATTCCGGCACCGTCTCCGCCGCGATGGAGGGCGCGATTTCCGGCATCCGCTCTATCGCGCTCAGTCAGGTCTATTCGCGCGAAGGCATGGGCGACGCCGTCCCCTTCGCCGCAGCGCGGGCATGGGGAGAGAAAGTGCTGCGCCCGCTGATCGCCATGCCGGAAACGCCCCGGATGCTGTTCAACGTCAACTTCCCCGCCATCGATCCGGATCAGGTGAAGGGCGTCCGCGTCGTGCGGCAGGGCTTTCATGACATCGACCGCACCTCCATCGTCGAAGGCGTCGATCCGCGCGGCTACCGCTATTACTGGTTCGGCCTGGGCATGAGCAATTCCGCCCCGGAAGGAACCGATCTCGCCGCCATTGGGGAGGGTTATGTGACGGTGACGCCGCTCCACTTCGACCTGACGCAGGACAGCGCGATGGCCGCGACCGCCCAGGCCTTCGCGGATTGATCGCAAGGCGGCGGCGCGGCTAGAGAAGAAGCGATGCCGCGCCCGCTGACATTCTTCCTTTCCCTTGGCATGGGCCTTTCCCTCGCGGCGGCGGCAAGCGCGCGCGATGCGGCAGACAAGCCCGTCAGCGTCATCGAAACCCAGCCGGTCTGGAAGATGCAGCAGGTCGCGCCCAATGCGGTGACGGTCGCCCCTTCCACCTATGTCGTGAAGGCCGGCGAGACCCTGCGCGGAATCGGCCATCGCAGCGGCGCGGGTTCCGAAGCCATCGCGCGGGTCAACGGCCTGCGCTATCCCTATGTCATCCGCGAAGGGCAGAAGCTCGCCATTCCGGGCGGCCGCTATCATCGCGTGTCGGAGGGGGAAACGGGCATCGCCATCGCGGCGGCCTATGGCACGGCGTGGAGCCGGATCGTCGAGATCAACGCCCTTGCCGAACCCTATATGCTGTGGAACGGCCAGCGCCTGCTGCTGCCCGACGACGCGCCGCGCAAGCCGCTCACCATGGAACAGCGCGCTGCCGCCTTCCGCATCGACATCGACGATGTGCTGACCGGCGGCCAGCCCGCGAGCGGCGGAGGCAGACCGCCCGCCGCCTCCAGCCAGCCGCGCCCCTTGCCCTCCAACGTGCCCATCGCCGAACCGGCGCATTTCGCGGGCGGCTTCGCGTGGCCCGTGCGGGGAACCCTGCTTTCCCGCTTCGGACCGGGCGCGGGCGGAGCGCGGAATGACGGCATCGACATCGCCATTCCCGCCGGAACGCCCATCCGTGCCGCCGCCGATGGCGTGGTCGCCTATGCGGGCGACAAGGTGGCGGTATTCGGCGGCCTGATGCTCGTCAACCATGGCGACGGCTGGGTCAGCGCCTATGGCCATGCCAGCCGCGTCGACGTGGTGCGCGGGCAGAAGGTGCGGAAGGGCCAGATCATCGGCCTCACCGGCGACAGCGGCTATGCCAGCCGCCCCAAGCTCCATTTCGAGCTTCGCAAGGACCGCGCGCCCGTCAATCCCGTCGATCATCTGCCGAAGGAAACGCGATGAGGATCAATCCCCTGCCCCGGCGGTCGCCCACGGCCGGTTTCCTGCGGCGGCGGTCCGCTTTGCCCATATGGGCGGACCTTGTCTGGCGGGTTGCGCTGGTGCTGGGGCTGATCTCGCTCATCCTGCTGATCCACTGGCTTGGGCGTGACGGGCTGAAGGATACGCTGGATAACAAGATCAGCTTCGTGGACGTGCTCTACTTCACCACCGTCACGATGATGACGGTCGGCTATGGCGACATCGTTCCCGTCAGCCCGGCGGCGCGGCTGTTCGAGGCGATATTGGTGACGCCGATCCGGCTGTTCATATGGCTGATCTTTCTGGGCACGGCCTATAATCTCTTTTTCCGCAATATCTTCTACAGGTGGCGCATGGCACGCATTCAGGCCGATCTGCATAATCATATCGTCGTCACCGGCTTCGGCACGTCGGGCAGCGAAGCGGTGCGCGAATTGCTCGCGCGCGGCGTGGAGGCGCGGGAAATCGTGGTGATCGACCCGTCCGAGCGGGCGCTGACGGACGCGGAGGAGATGGGCTGCAACGTCATGACCGGCGACTCCACGCGGGACAAGACCTTGAAGGATGTCGCCATCCATCGCGCACGCAGCCTGATCGTGTCGGCGGGGCGGGACGATACATCCATCCTCATCACGCTGACGGCGCGGCATCTGGCCCCGCGCCTGCCGATCAGCATCGTCGTGCGGAACGAGGACAATGAACTGCCCGCGCGGCAGGCGGGCGCGACCACCGTCATCAATCCGGTGAGCTTCGCCGGGCTGCTGCTGGCGGGCAGCACCAGCGGGCGGCATCTGGCCGACTATATGGCGGATCTGGCGGCGTCGGGCGGCCGGGTGAAGCTGAACGAACGCTTTGTGCTGCCGGAGGAGATCGGCAAGCCGCTCTCCGCCATCGCCACCGGCATCGGCGTCCGCATCTATCGGGAAGATCGCCCCATCGGCTTCTGGGACGAAGGCGCGCAGAAACTCCAGACCGGCGACATGATCATCGAAATCGTCGATGAAGCGGACGAAGAAAGCCCCGATTCAGCCTCTTGATAAGCAGGCCGTGACATTTGGCGCGAAAATCCCTATGTGCGCGCCGATCATGGCAACCAAAATCCCCTCGCCGCCCAAGGTCGGCATGGTGTCGCTCGGCTGTCCCAAGGCTCTTGTGGACAGCGAACGCATCCTGACGAAGCTGCGTTCCGACGGCTATCAGATGTCCGCCGACTATTCCGGCGCGGACGTCGTGCTGGTCAACACCTGCGGCTTCCTCGACTCGGCGAAAGAGGAATCGCTGGAAGCGATCGGCGAGGCGATGGCGGAAAACGGCCGGGTGATCGTCACCGGCTGCATGGGCAATGAAGCGGACCTCATCCGCCAGAAATTCCCGCAGGTGCTGGCCGTCACCGGCGCGCATCAATATGAGGCGGTCGTGAACGCGGTGCACGAAGCGTCGCCGCCCGTCCCCAACGCCTTCGTCGATCTGGTGCCCGAAGGCGGCCTCAAGCTGACGCCGCGCCATTACAGCTATCTTAAAATTTCGGAGGGCTGCAATCACCGCTGCTCCTTCTGCATCATCCCCTCGCTGCGCGGCGATCTGGTCAGCCGCCGGGTGGACGCCGTGCTGCGCGAGGCGGAAAAGCTGGTCCATGCGGGCACGAAGGAACTGCTCATCATCAGCCAGGACACATCGGCCTATGGCGTCGACACCCGGCATGAACCGCGCCAGTGGAAGGGCCGGGAAGTCCGCGCGCACATGACCGATCTGGCGCGCGAACTCGGCCAGCTCCGCACTGCCGAGGGCGCGCCGCCCTGGGTGCGGCTGCACTATGTCTATCCCTATCCCCATGTGGATCAGGTGATCCCGCTGATGGCCGAAGGGCTGCTGACGCCCTATCTGGACATTCCGTTCCAGCATGCCGCGCCCAATGTGCTGAAGGCCATGAAGCGCCCCGCCAATGAGGCCAAGGTGCTGGACCGCATCCGCAAATGGCGGGACATCTGCCCGGACATCGCGATCCGTTCCTCCTTCGTCGTGGGCTTTCCCGGCGAGACGGAGGCGGATTTCCAATATCTGCTGGACTGGCTGGACGAAGCGCAACTCGACCGGGTCGGCGCTTTCCGCTTCGAGCCGGTCGAGGGCGCGGCGGCAAACGCCCTGCCCGATGCCGTGCCCGAAGCGGTGAAGGAAGAACGCTATCAGCGGATCATGGAAAAGACCGCCGCCATCTCAGCCGCGAAGCTCGCCGCCAAGGTGGGGCGCGTCCTGCCCGTCATCATCGACGAGGTGGGGGAAGCGGACGAAGACGGCTCCATCGGCGCGACCGCGCGCAGCCAGGCCGATGCGCCGGAAATCGACGGCAACGTATTCCTGCGCGATGTGGGCGAAGGACGGCAACCGGGCGACATAGTGACAGCTCTGATCGAGGATGCGGACGAGCACGATCTTTATGGAGTGCCGCAGACAGAAGCTTGAACCTAAGGATCAATGGCGATTATGGGTGGGAAGCAGTCCGTCTGCGTCTATCCAACCGTGCTCCTGCGAAAGCAGGAGCCCAGTGCACTTCAATTTAGGGGGATGCCCGTC
Source organism: Sphingobium sp. (assembly GCA_049841255.1). Classification (GTDB taxonomy): domain Bacteria; phylum Pseudomonadota; class Alphaproteobacteria; order Sphingomonadales; family Sphingomonadaceae; genus Sphingobium. Next base: position 5,099 of record JASGDV010000237.1, on the reverse strand, counting down.
ATGCCAGCGAAAGCTGGCATCTCTCTTCTTGAGGCGCAATCATACACCAGAGAGATCCCAGCTTTCGCTGGGACGACGAAGGTTGGATGTCCCCCTCTGGCCGAAAACAGCCATCACATGCCCATAGCTTTGCTCACCGCCCCCAAAAGCCGGCCCGTCACCGTGCCGCGATGAAGGCGTCCTGATATTCCGTCTTGATCGCGTCCCGGATCGCCCCATCGACCGGAAGCACCACATCATAGCTGCCCTCCGCATAGGGACCGGCGCTGTAAGGACCGACGATCACGGTGACCCCATCGATCAACTTGCCGTCCTTCGACGTCAGCATCAGCACTTCCTTCATCGGGTCGATGCATTGGGTGAAGTCATCGTCGCCCCGCACGACCGGCGCGCCCCGCTTTTCCGCGCGCTGGCGGTCGAGTTCCTTGCAGAAACCGTCATGGATCGCCGCCGCGAACGCCTTGGGCGACGTCATCATCGCCGCGAGGCTCGTTTCCCTCTTGGTATGACGGTCCCACAACAGGCTGTCATAGCCGGTCATGCCATGCGCGCCGCCGGTGAAGATATAGGTCTCCGACTTCAGCGCCAGCAGCCGGGGCGTATCGGCGGTCACGGTCCAGCGCGTCTCGAGACTATGCTTGCGGAAGGGATAGCCGGATTCCTTCGCCGACTTCTGATCCGCCCGCGCCATTTTGAGCGCATTCTCCTTCGCTTCCGCCATGGCCTTGCCCAGTTTCGAAACCAATGCGGGGACCGCCGCCGCCTGACCCGGATAGTCATAGACGAAGTCCAGCAGATCGGTCTTTTCGGACACCGCGAAAGGCTTGCCGGCCGGAACCGGCTGCTCTGCCCCCGCCATCCGGTTGGCGAAGTCCGTCGCTTCCGCATTGCTCACCTGATTGGCCGGTGCGGCATTATCGTGGGAAGAGGGCGCGCAGGCGGACAGGGAAAGGGCCGCCGTCGCCAGCGGCCCCATCGTCCAGAAGCGAAGGTCGCGCATCAATGGGGCTTCACCGCAGCCATGCAACGCTCGCTGATCGCCTTTCGCATATAATCGCTCTGAAAGGCGCGGCCCGTATTGGACCAGCCTTCGGCTATCAAAGCCTGCCGGATCGCATGAGCGCCGTCGAACTGGCCGCTTTCCGCCAGCTTGTAGGCGCGCGCGCGCAGGGCCTGCAGGCTGCTGTCATCAGCTTGGAACATCCTTCATTCTCCTTCACGATTATGGCGGAATGGAATTTCGGTGCGGCGGGGACTCAGCGCAAGGGACCGGGAGGCCGATCGAATGGATCGAGCGACGAAAAATGCGCTTTCCAACAGCATCGCCTTTCCCCTACATCCTGCCGGATGACCGACTTTTCCGACCTGTTCAAAGCCGACAACGATCAGCCCGCCCGTTCGATCCACCTTTTAGACAGCAAGGAATTTGAAGCCTGGCTGAACGCGCAGCCGGAACCGGTCCGGGCCATCGTCGGCGCGCAGAAATTCCGCGCAAAGGCCAATGAACATGCCATCCTGCCCGCGCAGGGGGATCAGGAATGGTCCGTCGTCGCCGGTGTCGCCGACCGGCAGAAGCTCGGCACATGGTGCCTTGCGAAGCTGGCCGAAGTCCTGCCCGAAGGACAATATCGGCTGAGCGAAGGAGCGCCCGGCGCCGCCGCCCTGGGCTGGCTGGCCGCGCAATACCGTTTCAGCCGCTACCGCAAGGAGGATAGTCCAACCGGCCCGCGCATATTGCTGACGCGGGACGTGGCGCGCATCGACGCGACCGTGCAATTGGCGGAGGCCGTCGCGCTCGTCCGCGATCTGGTCAACACGCCCGCCGCCGACATGGGCCCCGCCCAGTTGGAGGAAGCGGCAAGAGAGTTGGCCAAACGCTTCGACGCCGCCGTCACCGTCACCAGAGGCGACGAACTGGAACAGGGCTATCCCATGATCCACGCCGTCGGCAAAGCGGCGGACAAGGGCTTCGCGCCGCGCCTGATCGAACTGCAATGGGGCGATCCCGGCAATCCGCGCATCGCCATCGTGGGCAAAGGCATCTGCTTCGATAGCGGCGGACTGGACATCAAGCCTCCTTCCGCCATGCTCCTGATGAAGAAGGACATGGGCGGCGCGGCTCATGCGCTCGCGCTGGCGCAGCTCGTGATGGGCGCGCGGCTGCCGGTGCGGCTGCATCTGCTGATCCCCGCCGCCGAAAATGCCGTGGGCGGCAACGCCTTCCGCCCCGGCGACATATTGAAGAGTCGCAAGGGCATCAGTGTAGAGATCGGCAATACCGACGCGGAAGGCCGGCTCGTGCTGGGCGATGCGCTGACCCGGGCGGGCGAGGACAAGCCGGAACTCATCATCGACTTCGCGACCCTGACCGGCGCAGCGCGGGTGGCGGTCGGCCCCGACCTTCCCGCCCTGTTCGCCAATGACGACGATCTTGCCGCCGCCGTGAGCGCGGCCGGCACGGAAGTGGACGATCCAAGCTGGCGCCTGCCGCTGTGGGATGGCTATGCCGACATGCTGAAATCCGACATGGCCGATATCAACAATGCGGGCGAAGGCGGCTTTGCCGGAGCGATCACGGCGGCGCTGTTTCTGCGGCGGTTCGTGCCGGACGATACGCCATGGCTGCACCTCGACACCTTCGCCTGGAGGCCGTCGGCCCGTCCCGGCCGGCCCAAGGGCGGTGAAGCGCTTGGATTGCGGGCGATTTTCAGGGTCTTGCAACAACGCTACGGACGGCAGGATTAAAGCGGCAAACCGTCGATCCGTTACGCAACCGGATTGGCCATCGTGCGTTAGGGGCACATGGATGCCTCACCTGTCAAAGAATCGGCCGCGCGAAGCGAACGTCCTGGTATCGGACAACTTGGCCAATGGATGCAGACGCTGGTCGATTATGTCCGCTCGGGAAAGCCTGACCTGACCAACCGGCAAATGGCGCTGATGATGACGGTCTATATCGATTCCGGGCCTCATACGGTTCGCGGGCTGGCCGAAGTGCTCAATGTTTCCAAGCCCGTTATCACCCGCGCGCTCAACAAGCTGTCCGCGCTGGGTTATGTGCGGCGGGAACGGGATGCCGCCGACCGGCGCAATATTTTCATCGTGCGGACCTCGAAAGGGGCGGAATTTCTTGACGCCTTTCACCATTTCATCGCAGGAACCGCGCGCGATGAACGTCATAGATACACCCGCGCGGACCAATCCGCCTGAAAGAATCCGCTTCAAGCTCCAGGGCCGGTCGGTCGCGCTGGACAGCCGTACCCATGCCGCGCGCGGCGACCTGGCCGATGTCTCGCTGGCGGGCGTTCTGTTCTCAGCCCATTATGCACGGGCGGTCAAATTAACCTGCGTCGCGGCGGGAACGCCCTTGCTGGCGGCTCCGGGCGCCACGGCGCAGGCGGTCAGCGAATTGTTGCGCGGCGAAATTTTCCATGCGCTGGACATCACCACCAACTGGGCCTGGGGCTTTTGCGGCCATGACGGCTATGTCGGATATATCCGGCGGGAAGCCCTGGATGTGCTGGAAGAAGCGACCCATCGCGTGACGGCAGAATGCGCGCCATTGTTCAGCGCAGCCGATATCAAGGCGCCGGTCGCGGACTATTGGCCCCGATATGCTCTCTTCGCGGGCGAAGAAAATGGCTCCTTCATCGCGACAGGCGAAGGCTTCATCCACAGCCGCCACGCCAAGGCGGCGAGCGAAAGGGAAACGGATTGGGTGGCGGTGGCCGAAACCTATCTGGGCCAGCCCTATATCTGGGGCGGGCGCGGCCATCGCGGCGTCGACTGCTCCGGCCTGGTGCAGGTCGCATTGGGACAATGCGGCATCAGCGCGCCGCGCGACACCGACCTGCAACGCGAAGGCATCGGCTCCCCCCTGCCCGCCGACGCGCCGCTGCGGCGGGGAGATCGTGTCTTCTTCCCCGGCCTTGTGGGAATCATGACGGACGACGAGACGCTGCTCCACGCAAACGCGCATTGGATGGCCGTGGTGGCCGAGCCCCTGGCGGATTTGGTGGCGCGCTTGCAGGCGGATCATGCCGATCCCATTATCGCGCGGCGGAGAATAGGCGCATGACGACTCGGATTTTCATCGACGGCGGCGTCGGCACCACGGGCCTTGAAATCCGGGAGCGGCTGGCCGGGCGGCCTGAACTGTCGCTCATCACGCTGGATGAGAAGGACCGCAAGGATGCGGCGGCGCGGCGCGATGCGTTGAACGGTGCGGACATCGTGATCCTGTGCCTGCCCGACGATGCCGCGCGCGAAGCGGTGGCGCTGATCGACAATGACCGCACCCGCGTCATCGACGCATCGACCGCGCATCGCGTGGCCGATGGCTGGACCTATGGCTTTCCCGAACTGGAGCCGGGCCATCGCGAGAAGCTGGCGCAGGCGCGCTTCGTCGCCAATCCGGGCTGCTGGCCGACCGGCTTTCTGGCGCTGGTGCGACCCTTGACGCTGGCCGGGCTGCTGCCCGCCGACTGGCCCGTGACGGTATCGGGCGCATCGGGCTATTCAGGCGGCGGCAAGTCGATGATCGCGGAATTCGAGGAAGGCGATGGCGCGCCCACCGCCTTTCGCGCTTACGGCCTCAACATGGCGCACAAGCATATCCCGGAAATGACGCGCTATTCCGGGCTGGAGCATCCGCCGATCTTCGCGCCCGCCGTCGCCAACGTCCATCGCGGCATGGTGGTGGAAGTGCCGCTGCAACTGCGCGCCATGCCGGGCAGGCCATCGGTCGCCAACCTGCATGAGGCGCTGTCCGCCGCTTATGCCGGTTCACCCATCGTCACGGTCGTGCCGCTGGACGAAAGCGCCGCCATGCCCCATCTGCGCGTCGAGCATGTGGGCGCGACGGACCGCCTGACCCTGTTCGTCTTCGGCAATGAGGATAGCGGGCAGGTTCGCCTCGCCGCCGCGCTCGACAATCTGGGCAAGGGCGCGTCCGGCGCGGCCGTCCAGAATCTGAACATCCTCGCCGGCCTGCCGGAAACCGCGGGCTTGCGCCTCTAAAGCCTGTTCCGTTTAAGTGAATTCGTGCTCCTGCGAAGGCAGGAGCCCAGTTCCACCGTCTGATCTGGGCTCCTGCCTTC
>JASGDV010000236.1:0-8317 GCA_049841255.1 Sphingobium sp. | reverse complement strand
CTTAGCCGGATGCTGGCCGGAACCGGCCTTACGTTCCGGTTCATCCGCGCCAATGTGGTCACGCTCGAACCCATTCCGCAAACGGCCGGGGGCGACGGCGCGATCCAGCTTGGGCCGGTTCGGGTCGAAGGTGAAGGGGGCGGAACGGCTGGCGCTGGCATTGCGCCGAGCGTGACCTCCGATCCCAACGCCACGGAAAACACCGGCTCCTTCACCACGCGGATCATGTCGAGCGCGACGCGCCTGCCGCTGACCATCCGCGAAACCCCGCAGGCGGTCACGGTGCTTACCAATGCGCGGATCGAGCAGGATAATCTGATCGATCTGGTCGATGCCGTGAAGGCGGTGCCCGGCCTCTATATCGGTTCGGGCGAACTTCGCCCGACCTTCTATTCGCGCGGTTACGAGATCGAGAAGATCCTTCAGGACGGCATCCCGCGCTTCAATGACTGGTATATCGCCGACACGCTGGGCAATCTCGCGATGCAGGATCGCGTCGAAGTGGTCCGGGGCGCGACCGGCCTGATGCAGGGGAGCGGCAATCCCTCGGGCGCGATCAGCATGATCCGCAAGCGGCCGACCAGGGACGTGCGGATCAAGGGCATGGTCGGCCTGGGCAGTTGGGAAGACTATCGCGCGATGGCCGATGTCGGCGGGCCGCTTACGGCCGACGGCGGCATCCGGGCCAGGGTCGTGGGCTATTTCCAAGATGCCGAGGGTTTTCGCGACATCGAATACAAGAAAAACCAGATGTTTTACGCTACGGTCGATTTCGATATCGGCCCCGCGACCACCTTGAATCTGGGATATTCCTACATTTATTCCAACCGGAATACCGGCCTATGGGGCGGATTGCCGGTGACGGCCCAGTTCACCCATCTGGATACGCCGCGCAGCACCAACACGGCAACCGATTGGGAGTTCAGCAAGAACGCCGCGCACAATATCTATGCCAGCCTGGTCCATGACTTTGGACATGGCTGGTCTTTGAATGTCAACGGCACATATGTCCATTCCAAGACCGATCATCTCGCGACGTTCGTCGTTCCCACGCCCGATGTCGGCGGCTATGGCCATGTCTGGTGGGCCGGCTATAAATCGCGCAAGCAAAAGGCCATCGACATCAATATTTCCGGGAAGCCGGAAATTTTCGGAATTGAGCATGATATCGTCTTTGGTGGCACCTATAACGATGTGACCGGAGACACCACGGAATATTGGGACAGTTGGGACAATCCATTGACGGCGGGCGTCGATCTCGCGACCTGGAACCACAGCGCGCCACGGCCCGACACCAGCAATCCGGCATTCCGCTTCTTGTACGAGGATATCGAGAAGGATCGCAGCCTCTATGCGTCGGGAAGGTTCAACTTCTCGGACGCCGTCCACCTCATTCTCGGCGGTCGGCTCGACTGGATGGACCGAACCTTCGCGATGTGGGGCAATTCTTTCAAGGCCAGAGCCGTGCTGACGAAATATGCCGGCCTGACCTGGGATTTCGTGGAAAATCATTCCGTATATGCAAGCTATACGGATATTTTCCAGCCTCAGGATGCCTATGATGTCGATCAAAACCTGCTGCCGCCCAAAACGGGCGGCAATTACGAGGTCGGCGTCAAGGGGGCATATTTCGACGGCGCCCTCAACGCCAGCGCCGTGGTCTTTCTGACCGATGAGAAAGACCTCGCCATCTACATGGCCGATCAGAGCGCATGCCCGACTTATCCCGCCCGCGGCTGTTTTTCGGCGGCCGGACTGGTGCGCACCAAGGGAATCGATATCGAACTGCAAGGCGCGCTGACTCCCGACTGGCAGATCGGCGCGGGTATTACCTGGTCGACGACTCGATTTCGCAAGGATTTGAACCCCGACAATATCGGAAAGCGCTTCGGCACGAACAGCCCGACTACGCTGATCAAGCTCTCGACCCAATACACCTTGCCCGGAACCCTGAATCGCCTGCAGATCGGCGGCCGCCTGCACTGGCAGAGCAAGATGTATGGCGAGGCCACCAACATAGACGGACTGGTGGTTCGTAATCAGCAAGACGCCAGGGTCGTTATGGATCTATCGGCCACTTATAAAGTGACGGAAAACATCAAAATTCAATTGGACCTTAATAATATTTTCGATAAGAAATATTATACGTCGATCGCGGACTACGACTATTTTTGGGGAGCCTATGAATCCTTCGGCGCGCCTCGCAATTTTCTGGTGACGGTGCGCGCCGATTTCTGATGTCAGACGTTGCGCCTTCGGTATCGACAAATGAGGAAGTCGCTCATGTGCCCGGACGTTCATTCCGGCAGTCGATGGCATGGCTGCACACCTGGTTTGGGCTGGTCCCCGGCTGGGTGCTGTTCCTGATATTCCTGTTCGGCACGACCGCCTTCTTCCAGCAGGAGGTTTCCGGCTGGATGCGCCCGGAACTCCGGGCGGGCGGCGTGGCGGACAAGGCTTTGGAGAATGCCGGAGCGGCACTTTCGCGAAAGGCGTCGGATGCTGGGTTTTGGAGCGTTTCGCTTCCCTCGCCGCGCGGCGGCGATGCGATCCGCGCGTCATGGCAACCGCGCGAAGGCGGTTCGGGAAAAGCCGGGGAAGCGACCTTCGATCCGGCGACGGGCGGGGAACTCGCGCTGCGCGATACGCGCGGCGGCGAGTTCCTCTATCGCTTCCATTTCGACCTGCACTACATGCCGTGGTGGCTGGCGCGCTATATCGTCTGCGCCGCCGCGCTGGCGATGCTGGTGGCAATCCTGTCGGGCATCGTCACGCACAAGAAGATATTTGCGGATTTCTTCCTGCTGCGCTTCGGCAAGGGCCAGCGGTCATGGCTCGACGCGCACAACGTCACCGGCGTCTTCGCGCTGCCCTTCCACCTGATGATGACTTATACGGGGCTGGTCGCCCTGCTGTTCCACATGATGCCGTGGGCGATTGCCGTCAATTTCCAGACCGAGGAAGCCTTTTACGAGGCTGCTTTTCCTCAGGATGCAGTTGAGGCAAGCGGCACACCCGCCCACGTCGCGCGCCTGCCGGTTCTGGTCGCGCAGGGCGAAAGGCTATGGAGCGCGCCACCGGCTTTCGTTGCGATTTCCCATCCCGGCGATGCCGCCGCCGTCGCCACGCTCTATCCGCTGCGCGACGCGCTGGGCAGCAATCCGGTGCCGCTGCGCCTGAACGCAGCGACGGGCGCGATGCTGGACAGGCCATCGCCGGGACCGGGTGCTGGCCGCACGACCGAAGGCGTGATGATCCAGCTTCACGCAGGCTGGTTTGCAGGGCCGGTGCTGCGCTGGCTCTATTTCCTCTCCGGCGTCGGGGGCACGGTGATGGTGGCGAGCGGCCTCGTCCTCTGGACGGTGAAGCGCCGGGCCAAGCTGCCCGATCCGGCACGGCCGCATTTCGGCTTCCGGCTGGTCGAGCGGCTGAACATCGGCGTGATCGCCGGAGCGCTCGCCGGGATCGCGGTCTATTTCCTCACCAACCGGCTATTGCCGCTGGATATGGCGCATCGGGCGGACTGGGAGATCAACAGTCTGTTCATCGCGTGGGGTGGCCTGTTCGTCTGGACGCTGGCCCGACCCGCGAAACGCGCATGGGTCGAGGCGCTGACAATTTGCGCCGCACTCTATGCACTGGTTCCCGTGGTCAACGCCCTGACCACATCGCGCGGCCTGGTCCCCAGCCTGATCGCGCGGGACTGGGTATTCGTCGGCTTCGATGGCGTGATGCTGGCGACGGCAGCGGCCTGTGCCTTTGCCGCATGGAAAGTCGCCGCGCACAAGCCCAAGGCCGCGCCGCGTCGCAAACTCCGCGAACGAACGGAGGCGGCAGCGTGACGGACGCGGCAACCTTCCTCCTGTCGCTGGCGGGCTTTGCCGCGCTGCTGCTGGCGATGCCGCGCCATCAAGGCGACTGGCTCGGCCGCAAGCTGTCCCCGCATGTCGGCCGTATCCTGCGCCTGTCCGGCTTCGCGGCGTTGGCGCTGGCGTTCACCGTGGCAGGTATCGGCTTTGGCTGGGGCGTTGGCGCGGTCGCATGGTTCGGCTGGCTGACCATCGCCGTCGCGCTGGTCGTGACCGTCCATACCAACCGTGAGCGGATCATACGAAAGGCCCGGCGATGATCCGGCTGGACGATCCCGCCCGCGCCCGCTGGGGCGTCACTTTCCGCGTGCTGGCCGGGACAATCGGTGCCTACGGGCTGGCCTCGCTCGCCACCGTCGTCCTCTCGCTGGTCATGGCCACGCTCGGCATGGATCGCGTCGAAGCCGTCTATGCCGCCACCATCGCCAGCTTCGCGATCTTCGCCGTGATCGCTATTGCCGTGTTCCATACCCGCAGCGCGCGCCGCGCATGGGATTGGCTGCTGGCCTTCGCCGTCCCGCTGGGGCTGCTGTCATGGCTGTTGATGCCCGGAACAACGCCATGACGCTGCTGCGCCATCTCGATCATCATGCCGCCATCCAGCCCCCGGAGGCTGGAAACGAACAGGATATGCCTGTCATTGCCCCGGCACGGAGCGAACCCCTATGGGAACGCTCGACCCGCTACGCCGATCAGCCGATGGGTCTGCAAACCCGGCTGTTCGGCATCGGCGGCGTCATGCTGGTCTGCCTGCTGATCGTTGGCGGGGCGCTGTTCACATGGCGCACCTATACCGCGCCGCCTGCCACGCAGACATTGAGTGTGTTCGACGTGGCCCCGCCTGCCGCAACCGGATCGCCCGCAAGTCAAGCCGCCCGAAATCCAGCTTCCCAGCCTCAACCCGGTTCCGGCCCCGGTCGCGCAGCCCGATCCCGGCCCGCCAATCGAGCGGACCACCGCACCGGAGACGCAGCCCGTGCCGCCCGCCCCGCGCCACAGTAATGCCGCGCCGACATGGCAGGGCGCGGTATTGGCGGCCTTGAATAAGGCCAAACGCTATCCGCGCGACGCGCAGCGCGCCCGCCAGCAGGGCGTTCCCTATATTCGCTTCACCATGAACCGGGACGGCCGCGTTCTGTCCTCCGTGCTGGAACGGTCATCCGGTGTTCCATCGCTGGATCGTGAAGCGGTAAGCCTCCCCCGGCGCGCGCAGCCCTTGCCCAAGCCACCGGACGAGGTTCCCGGCGATCCGATTGAACTGGTGGTCCCGGTGCAATTCTTCCTGTCCGCGCGATGATATGGCGATGCCATGCCATCAACGGCGCATAGCGAATATAAATCGAAGCGCTGCCGCTTCATCCTTGGCAGTCCGGCGCGGCAAGAAACCGTGCGGGGCATAAGGAGGATGACCGATGGAAAACCCGATCGACTGGCTTGCCCGCTTCGACTGGCGCAATCGCGCCTGCTATCGCCCGCTTCTCACGCTCGACCGTTCGGGTTGGGCGTGGGAGTTCCTGCGCCGCAATCCCGATTACCGGCGAGCGGTGCAAGACCTTCCCAAGCCCGAATATGAGCGATGGCTGATGCCGTCGCTGTCCCTGATCTCTGCTGCCGGTGTCCCGCCGGACTGGGGGTTACCCTTTCGCCGCTTCGGCTGATGACGATTCCCTGACCGCGCCGCCCTTCTGGCTGGCGTCCGCCGATCCATCCGTCCTGTCGGTGAGGGCGCTCACGCCGCACCATAGGGAGGAGGCGCTGGACGTTATGGACCTTGGACAAGCGGTGACGGTGTATCGCGACAGGTGCGCGAGCGAGTATGTGCAGATAGACGCCCGCCGCGCCCGATCCGGCTCCATGTCCAATCGGGCACGGTCCTGCGCGGGCCGGTGGCGCTTCATGCCTCGCTGGGAGAATGCGGGGTGCAAACCCGGTTGCGGTCCCTGCTTCTCCTCGATCTGGAACGGCTCGGCAGGCAGCGCGCGCACCACGACCTTCCCGACGCTCGCAGCTATCGGCTGGCGTTCGTCCTGCAAGTGCTGGACGGCTATGATGCCGGAGCATCGCAGCGGCAGATTGCCAATGCGCTGTTCGGCGCGGAACGGGTCAAGGCGGACTGGAACGGCTATTCCGACTATCTGCGAAGCCGGGTATGCCGCGCCATCAGGGTAGGGCAATCCCTGCGCGATGGCGGCTATCGCAATCTGCTGCGCGGCCTGCCTTTCCGCCCGCAAGCCGCGAACGACAATGAACCGCCGTGAGCGGGCGGCTCCTGCCGTGCTGCTATATATCGATTTCCAGCGACCTATAGCGTAAGTGGCTGTGGGAATGCGCGCCTGGCCGAACTCGACATCGACGCGCGGATCGACCATCGCAGTCTAGAGGCGCAGGGCATCGCGCTGGAGCCGCAGACCAAGATCGACGCACCGGCGCAGCGCATCGAGGCCGCAGGGCTTGAGGCCGACCGCGCCGAGGATCACAGGCGCATCGCTCGCGAGAACGGCGCGCGGATCGTCGCCAATCCGTCCACCGCCCTGGACGCGATCACGCAGCAGCAATCGACCTTCACACGCCGCGACATGGCGATGTTCGCGCATCGGCACAGCGACGGGATGGAGCAGTTCAACGAGGTCATGGGCGCGATGCGCGGCGCGCCCGATCTGGTCGAACTCGACCACCCGCGACATGATCGAGGCCGAACAGCGCCTGCATCGCGCCGCCGAACTGATGGCGGAAAGGATGCGCCATCGCGTCGGCGAGCAGGATCAGGACCGGGCGCTGGCGCGTGCGGCGGATCGTGGGCTAACACTTTCCGGCGAACAGGCCGATGCTCTGGCGCATGTCACGGACGGGCGCGGTCTGGGCATTGTCGTCGGCTATGCCGGGACGGGAAAGAGCGCCATGCTCGGCGTGGTGCGTGAGGCTTGGGAGGACGCCGGCTACACCGTGCGCGGCGCGGCCCTGTCCGGTATCGCGGCGGGGAATCTGGAAAGCGGATCGGGCATTGCGTCCCGCACCATCGCCAGCATGGAACATGGCTGGGGACAGGGCCGTGACGTGCTCACATCCCGCGATGTACTTGTCATCGACGAAGCCGGGATGGTCGGCACACGGCAGTTGGAGCACGTGCTATCCCACGCCGCCGAGGCTGGCGCGAAAGTGGTGCTGGTTGGCGATCCGCAACAGTTGCAATCCATCGAAGCGGGCGCGGCATTCCGTTCGATCCACGAACGGCACGGCGGCGCGGAGATCGGCGAGGTGCGCCGCCAACGTGAGGACTGGCAGCGCGACGCCACCCGTGACCTGGCGACCGGCAAAACTGGCGATGCGATCCATGCCTATAAGACGCATGGCATGGTGCATGATGCCGTGTCACGCGAACAGGCACGCGGCGACCTGATCGACCGTTGGGACCGCGCGCGGCAGGCAGCGCCCGATGCAACCCGCATCATCCTTACCCACACCAATGCCGAGGTGCGGGAACTCAATGAGGCCGCCCGCAACCGGATGCGGGAGGCTGGCGATTTGGGCGAGGACGTGCGCGTCACGGTCGAGCGCGGCGCGCGAAATTTCGCCCCCGGCGACCGCGTGATGTTCCTGCAAAACGAGCGTGGCCTTGGCGTGAAGAACGGCACGCTTGGGACCATCGAGCACGTCAGCGCGCAGAGCATGACCGTGCGCGCCGATGATGGGCGCGATGTCGCGTTTGACCTCAAGGACTACAACAAGATCGACCACGGCTATGCCGCGACGATCCACAAGGCGCAGGGCATGACGGTGGACCGCACCCATGTTCTGGCAACGCCGGGCATGGACGCCCACGGCAGCTATGTTGCGCTGTCGCGGCATCGCGACGGCACTGACCTGCATTATGGTCGCGACGACTTCGCCAACCAGGACCGCCTTGCCCGCACGCTGTCGCGTGACCGCTCCAAGGACATGGCGAGCGATTACGAACCCGCCCGCGACTATGCCGAGCGGCGCGACATCACCTTCCGCGAGCGGATTGAACGGGTTGTCGAGATCGCCAAGCAGGTTCCCGAAAAGGTGCGAGGCATCTTTGACGGGCTGCGCCTATGCTGTAGGCCGAGGCCCTGGCTGTGAAGTCAGCGATGCAGGCGGTGGGAATGTTGAGGATGAAGGCGAGGCGATAGATGAGCGCGAGCCAGATCAGCATTTCCAGACGATCCCGGTCTATGGTGTGGATCAATCACTCGGGGCCATCAACAGCGATTTGGCTGAGCGACGGGAGCGATTGGCCGAGCAGTTGAGCGACCTCAAGCGCAGCGGATGCCATGAACTTGCCCGTCAGACGAAAGAGCAGCTTGATCGGCTGGACACATCCACCAGTAGCATTCTCGCCCAGCGCGGGGCGGTATAAAGGAGCCACTGGTTCAGCAGTTCATCAATCATAAGGCCTTGTCCGTCTGGTATAGTTGCGAATGGCCCAT
>JASGDV010000235.1:0-16405 GCA_049841255.1 Sphingobium sp. | reverse complement strand
TTCCATCTTTTCCATCCGCCGGTCGCTTTATCCCGATTTCCCGGACTCCGTGCTGGACGACCTCACCGTTTCCATGGCCGTGGTCTTCGCGGGCAAGCGGCTGGTCAAGGCGAAGGATGTGATCGCCCGCGAACGGCTCGTCGCGGCGCGGGGCGACGAATATCGCCGCAAGGTCCGTATCGCCGCCCGCGCATGGCACACGCACCGCCATCTGCGGCCGCAGCTCCGTCGCATGAGGGCACTCGACCGCTTCAAATATGCCTCGCGCAAGATCGTGCGTTGGTTCGGCGGCCTCTTCATCCTGACCGGCGCGGTCGCGGCGGCGGCTTTGGCGTGGCGGATTTCGCCATGGCTTTTCGGCGCGGGGATATTGGGCGCGGCTTTGCTGACAGCGATAGCAACGCGCGTCAAAACCGGCCCCGTCGCGGCGCTGGCGGACATCCTCATCGCCTATGCGGCCACTTTGCAGGGCGTGGCCAAGGCCATGCGCGGGCGCACCGTCACCGTCTGGAATCCCGCCAAGTCGCGTTGATCCCACTCGCCAAAGCCGGTGCATATTGTATAGGCCGGTCCCTGTCCTCATGCGGAGAATGGCGTGATTACTGTTCAGCGGGTGGTCAAAGCCGCCGGCAAGCATCTGACCAAGGCAGGCCTCAAACTCCGCAAGGGGCTGGGCGCGCGGGCGGACCGCGCCTGCCCGGCTTGCGGGAAGGCGGTCGTGGGTTTCTTCCGCTATGGCGACAATGGCGAATGGGGCTGCCCCGAATGCGGGGCTTCGCCGCGCGAACGGTTGATGAATACCCTGATCGCGCAGGGCGTGCTGACTGTCCCCGCGGATGGCGCGATCCTCCATTTGGCGCCCAATGAGGCCAGCCTCGTGAAACGCTTTTCCGCCGCGCGGCATTATGCGCCCGCCGACCTCGATCCCGCCCGCTACACCGTGCCCGGCATGCGGCGCGTCGACCTCATGGAACTGGACGAGGCGGACCGCTACGACCTGTTCTATGCCAGTCACGTCATGGAGCATGTGCCCGATGATCGCGCCGTGCTCCGCAACATCCTGCGCGCGCTGAAACCCGGCGGCGAGGCATGGCTGATCGTGCCCCTCTGGGACAAGCCGACCGAAGACGGCAGTTTCGACATCCCGCCGCGCGAGCGGGAACGGCGTTTCGGCCAATGGGATCATGTGCGCCAATATGGCCCCGATTTCGCCGATCGCATCCGGGAGGCGGGCTTTGAACTGGAGGAGATCGACGCGGCCTCCATCGACGCGGAGACGCGCCATCTCCACGCGCTGGACGACCGGCTGTTCCGCGCCCGCAAACCCGGTGGAGCAAAGCTGCGGTGAGCAGGCAGGCAGCCGGGGGGCTGCTCGCCCGCATGGAGGGGTCGGCGCGCATCCTCGCGCTGGTGAAGCTCGTCAATGTGGGGCTGGTGCTGATCTGGGGCTTTGCCGTCACCTATGTCTTCGTCCGCGCGTTGCCGCTGGCGGAGTTTCAGGCCTTCCTGCTGCTCGTCGCGTTCGGCAATTTCACCATCTCGGCGGAGTTCGGCCTCACCAGCATCATCTACGCGCGTCTGAGGCAGCACTGGCTGGGGAGCGGGGCGCAAGCCGATGACGGCGGTTTCCGGCTGGAGGAGATGGGCGTCCTGTTCCTCTTCCTCGCCCTGCTGATTGCGGGCGGGGTGGCGATCCTGCTGTTCGCGCTTTCGGCGGGCGGCCTCAGGACGGGGATGCCGCTGCTTTTCATCCTCTTCTTCCTCTCCGCCTGCCTCAACCTGCCGGGCCTGCTCGCCAAGCGGGCGCTGGCGGCGGTGGACGGCAATTTCATCTGGGAAGCGCTCGACTGCCTGCGGCGGGTGATGACCATCGCGCTGCTGCTGGCGATCCTGCGGGGGATGGACCCGCGCCTGTCGGTGGCGCTGCAACTGGGCGTCAGCATCGCGGTCATCGGCTATGCCATCGCGCTGGTGCATCGACGGCTGGGCATGAGCGGGCGGCACTGGCTGGCTTTCCGGGTCGGCGGCGGTCATGTGCGGCGGCATTATCTGCGCGACATCGGCGCGTCGGCCGCGTTCACCCTGTCCGACATCCTCGCCTATAACGCGCCCTATTTCACCATCGCCGCCGCCACCCATGACGCGAGGCCGATGCTGTTGTTCGATTTCTTCTTCAAGATGTCGCGGGCGCTTTCCATGCTGGTGCGGGCGGCGGTGGAGGCCGCGCTGCCCCGCATCACCCGCGCCTTCCATGCCGGCGACGGCCCGCGCCTGCGGCAATTGATGGGGAGGGCGCTGGGCGTCGCGCTGTTCTTCGCGGTGGGAGCGTCGGCCGCGATGCTGCTGGTGGGGCGCTGGCTGTTCGACCGGCTGTTCGACGGGCGGGCGTTGATCGGCTTGCCTGAATTGCTGCTGATCGACCTGGCCCTGCTGTCGCTCGCCGTCATCTGCGTGTCGGTCTATGTGCAGGCGGCCCTGGGGCGTTTCCCGCTGCTGTTGCGTCGGTCGCTGCCGTTTCTCGCAGGGTCGCTGCTCAGCGTTCCGCTGGCCCGCCTGCTATGGCCGGGGCATTTCGACACCGCTTTCCTGACCCTCTACGCCGCGACTCTGGCGGGAGCCGCCTTGCTGCACGCTTTCTCCCTACGCCGCCTCGTGAGAGAGGCGCGGCCATGAAGATCGCGATGGTCGATCCCTCGCTCTTCACCGGGCGTTATGACGATAGCCTCTGCGCGGCGATGGCGGCGGCGGGAGAGGAGGTGACGCTGCTGTGCCGCCCCCTGCGCCCCACGGATGCCTTTGCCCCACGGCATTATCGCTATGTCCCACGCTTCTTCCGCCGCAGCGAAGCCGTGCGCGACTGGCTGGGAGAAGGAGGCGCCTTCCGCCTGCTGAAAGCCGCCGAATATGGATGGGCCTGCGCGCTTGGCGGCCTCCGCGATCTGGCCGATGCCGATGTGCTTCATTTCCAGTGGCTCCCGCTGGCGCCCGCCGACCGCATGATGCTGCGCCGTTTGCGGAGCCGGGCGGCGCTGGTCCACACGGTCCATAATGCGGATGCCTATCATGCCGATGCGGGGTTCCAGGGGCGGGGCTATCGTGCGCTGCTGGACCTGTTCGATGCGCTGATCGTCCATGGAGACACGACGCGGGAGGCGCTGATCTCCCAAGGGGTCTCCGTCAGCCGCATCCATGTCACCCCGCATCCGCCCATGCGCCTCGCCCCGGCCGCGCCCGAAGACCTGGCCGCCATCGCCGATCCGGTCCGCCCGCGCCTGCTCTTCTTCGGCACGATCCGTCCCTATAAGGGCGTGGACCTGCTGATCGAAGCCTGCCTTTCGCTCTGGCAGGCCGGACAGGATTTCGAACTGGTTCTGGCCGGAAAGCCCTTCATGGACGTCGCGCCCCTGATCGAAACCGTGCGCCGGGCGGGCTTTGGCGAGCGGCTCATCTGCGATCTGGGCTTCCTGCGCGAACAGAGGCTGGACGCGCATATGGCGAAGGCCGACATCCTCGTCTTTCCTTATCGGCATATCGATTCGAGCGGCGCGTTCCTGTCCGCGCTGCATCACGGCAAGGCGATGGTGACGTCCGACGCGGGCATGTTCGCCGCCCTGCCGGAGCCCGTCGCGATCCGCTTCCCGGCCGGAAATGCGCCCGCCCTTGCACAAGCCCTCTTGCCGCTGCTGCAAAGCCCCGCCATCAGGCAGGCGAGCGGTGGGCAGGCGCGCGCTTACGGAAAAGATATGGGCGATTGGAAGGACATGGCCTTGGCGACGATCGGCATCTACCGCAAAGCCATGGAAGCCCGGTCATGAACCGCTATCTGCGCGAACTGTCGGATCGCTGGCGCGCGATGCGGCTCGCCATGGGCGGGCGTGTCCATCAATATCCCGAAATACAGGCACTGCGGCGCTTTCTGGCCGCTTTCAAGGTGGATTGCGTATTCGATGTGGGCGCCAATCGCGGCCAATATGCCACCATGCTGCGGAAGGATGCGGCCTTCGCCGGCACGATCCTTTCCTTCGAGCCGAACCCGGATATTTTCGCGGAACTGTCCCGCCATGCCGCTTCGAACCGGGGCTGGCATGTCTTCAACATGGCCTTGTCCGACTTTGACGGCAGGGCCAGCTTCAACATCATGGCCGCCGACCAGTTCAGTTCGCTGAAAAATCCCGCCGCAGGGCAAGACGCCATCTTCGCGGAACGCAACAAGGTCACGCGCACCGTCGAGATGGAGTGCCGGAGGCTGGAAAGCCTGCTGCCCGAATTGCAGGCCGCGCACGGCTTCGCGCGTCCTTTCCTGAAGATGGATACGCAGGGCCACGACCTTTCCGTCTGCGAAGGGGCCGGAGGGGCATTGGCCGTGATGACGGGCGTCCAGACGGAACTGGGCGTCCGCCCCATCTATGAAGGCGGAACCGGCTATCGCGCCATGATCGACTGGCTGGCGGAGCATGGCTTCGTCCCTTCGGCCTTTTTCGCCAACAACAAAGGGCATTTTCCCCTGCTGGTCGAAATGGACGGCATCTTCGTCAATCGGGCCTTGTTGGCGGCGGCGGATTGATGCGGTCGGGCGGCCCTTCCCGGATCGGCGCGGTCACGCTGTTCCAGGCAGGCGCGCTGGGGCTTGCCTGCTGGCTGATCGCGACATTCCTCTGGCACATCACTTTCGGGCAGGGCGCCAGCCTGCCGGTGATCCTGTTTCTGGATCAGGATTTCCCCGCGCTGCTGACCGGCATATTGCTGTTCGCGCTGGCCGTGCCTTTCGCGGAAGGCAGGGGGTTCGGCCTGCCGCTCCCCAAGGCGCGCATCGTCATTCCGCTGGTCGTGCTGTTCGGCCTCGTCGCATGGGCCGGGCATTATCTGCTGTTCCAGAATTATGCGATTTCCCGCGACGAGGAAGTGGCCCGCTTCGCCGCCGCCTATATTCGCGAAGGGCTGTTCGCGCGTCCCATACCCGCCGAATGGGAACCCTATCGCCGCGCGATCATGCCGGAATTCTTCTCGCCCTTCGGCGCGGCGGATTATTGGACGGCGGCCTATCTGCCGGTGAACAGCGCCATACAGGCCCTGTTCTGGCATCTGGGCGATCCCAATCTGGCCGGGCCGGCGCTGCTGGTCGCGGGACTGATCGCGCTGTGGCGGGTGGCGCTCCACCTTTTCCCCGGACGGCCCGATGCGGTCTGGGTGACGATGCTGCTGGCGCTGTCTTCGGCGCAGCTCTGGATCACCGCGATGACGCCCTATGCCATGACGGGGCATTTCGCGCTCAACATGATCTGGCTGGCGCTGGTGCTGCGGGGGGGCTGGCTGTCGCATCTGGTCGCGGGGCTGGTCGCGCTTGCGGCTGCGGGGCTGCACCAATGGCATTTCCCCCCGATCTTCATCGCGCCCTTCATCCTCTGGATGTTGCTGGGGCGGCGTTGGGCGGTCGCGGCTTTCCACATCCTGATCCTGATCCTGATCGTCATCGTCTGGGCGAAGCTATGGCCCGGCTTCCTGATCCATGTGCTGGGGCCGCCCATGGACGTGCGCCCGTCGGCGGGCGTGGCCGACAAGGTCGGCAGCCTGTTCGAGCGGCTGGGCGACCGCTGGCAGCCGCTGGTCAACATCACCCGCTTCATCGCGTGGAACAATATATTGATGGTGCCGCTGGCCGTGCTGGGCGTGGCGGCGATGCATTGGCGCAAGATGATCAAGGGGCAGGAGATCGCCCTTCCGCTCGCTCTGGGCTGTCTGGCGGGCTGCGGGCTGGCGCTGGCGCAGGGCTATGGCTGGGGCTATCGCTATGCCCATGGCTTTATCGGTCCCTTCTGTCTGCTGGCGGGATTGGGCTGGGCGCGTTTCCGTCCGGCGGGGATGATGCGGCCGGTCTTCATCGCGGTAGCGATCACGCTGGCGACGGCGGGCTTCCTTGCATGGCGGACGCATCTCTTCGTCGCGCCCTATGCCGCGAGCCATCGCATGATCGACGCGTCGAAAGCCGATGTCGTGCTGGTCGATCCGCGCGGCGGGCTGTTCGTCACCGATCTGGTGCGCGGGCGCAACGGCGTGCCGGGGCGGCCGATGGTGATGAACCTTGGCATGTTGACGCTGGATCAGGTCGACACGCTCTGCGCCGACTATGTGGTGGAACTGTTCGACCGCGCGGAGTTCCGCCCGCTCGGCGTTCCGCTCGCGCGCTGGAAGCTGGGCCGGATGGACGCGCTGAGGGCACATATGAAGGCGGTGGGCTGCGACAAGCCGGTCCAGCCGCCACTCCCCCAGACCGTGGAGGACGCGTTCAACGCAGCAGGCGATGTGTTGTGATGTGAAGGGTGGTGTTGGGGGTGGATTGCTGACACTTATTCCCGTTCACCCTGAGCCTGTCGAAGGGTGATGCTAAGCGAAGTCGAAGGTGGAAGGCCCTTCGACGCCGCCTGCGGCTGTGTTCAGGACAGGCTTCGACAAGCGCAGCCCGAACGGAGATCGGGTATGCCCTTTTGGTCGAACAACTGCCTACCCCCTGCCCCTTATTTCCCCGCCTTGTATCCGAAAGCTTCCTTCGCCAGCTTGACGACGGCGGGGTCAGCCTGCGGGAAGTCCATCGGCACCAGCTTCTCCAGCGTCTCCGCCACATAGGTCAGCGCGGCGATGCGGCCCGTCTTGCGATGGTTGTTGTCGATCACATGCCAGGGCGCATGTTTCGTGCCGGTCTTCGCGAACATGTCGTGCATGGCGTCGAGATAATCGGCGCGGCGGGCGCGATTGCGATAGTCGTCCGCGCCGGTCTTCCACCGCTTCCACGGCACGTCGAGCCGTTCGGCAAGCTGCTTGTCCTGCGTTTCCTGCGTGATGTGGACGAACAGCTTCACGATATTGCTGCCCGCGTCGATCTGTTGCCGTTCGAAGGCGTTGATTTCGTCATAGGCGCGTTTCCACTCCTGTTTGGAGCAGAAGCCTTCGACCCGTTCGACCAGCACGCGACCGTACCAGCTCCGGTCGAACAGCGCGATGTTGCGCCCGGACGGCAGGCGTGTCCAGAAACGCCAGAGGAAATGATGGTCGCGCTCTTCCTCATTGGGGGCGGCGATGGGGTGGACCTTGTAATAGCGGGGGTCCCAATCGGCGGTCATGCGCTTGATGATGCCGCCCTTGCCCGCCGCGTCCCATCCTTCCAGCAGGATCACGCTGCGCCGGTCGTGGATGACATGGGCGACCTGAATCTTGGCGAGCCGCTGCTGGAGCTCCGCCAGCGTAGCGTCATAATCGCCGTTGAATTTCGGGGCGTTCTCATGATCCTTGAGGTCGATGGCCATGCGTCATCCTCTCCATCCGCCAAGCAAAAACAAAGCCCTGCCCTTCCTTGTAGAGAAGAACAGGGCTTCGGCAAGCCTGCGCGAGGGTGGCGGATCAGGCTTTCGCCTGCGGCTCCACCACGCGGATATGAAGTTCGCGAAGCTGCTTCAACTCCGCCGGGCTGGGCGCGCCCATGAGGAGGTCTTCGGCCCGCTGGTTCATCGGGAAGAGCGTGATCTCGCGCAGGTTCTGCGCGCCGCAGAGCAGCATGACGATGCGGTCCACGCCCGCCGCCATGCCGCCATGCGGGGGCGCGCCGTACTGGAAAGCGCGATAAAGACCGCCGAAGCGATCCTCCACATCCTGCTGCGACAGGCCGACCAGTTCGAACGCCTTCACCATCGCTTCGGGCGACTGATTACGGATCGAACCGGACGCGATCTCATAGCCGTTGCAGACCATGTCATACTGATAGGCCTTGAGGCTGAGCGGGTCGGCGCTGTTCAGCGCCTCCAGCCCGCCCTGCGGCATGGAGAAGGGGTTGTGCGCGAAATCGATCTTCTTCTCATCCTCGTCATATTCGTAGAAGGGGAAGTCGACGATCCAGCAAAGCTCAAAACGGTCCTTGTCGATAAGGTCAAGCTGCTCGCCGACGCGGATACGCGCCAGCCCCGCGAGCCTGGCGGCCTGCGATTCCTTGCCCGCCGCGAAGAACACGCCGTCATTGGGACCAAGGCCAAGCGCGGCGATCAGCTTCGCGGTCGCTTCCTCGCCATGGTTCTTGGCGATGGGGCCGCCGGGGACGCCATCCTTGATGTTGATATAACCAAGGCCGGAATAGCCTTCGCCCCGCGCCCAGTTGTTCATGTCGTCGAAGAATTTGCGGCTCCCCGCCCCCGCGCCCGGCGCCGGGATCGCGCGGATCACGCTGCCGCTTTCGACCAGCGAGGCGAAGATGCCGAAGCCCGACCCGTGGAAATGCCCGGTCACGTCGGTGATGAGGATGGGGTTGCGCAGGTCCGGCTTGTCGCTGCCATATTTCAGCATGGCTTCGGCATGGGGGATGCGCGGGAAGCTGCCCGCCGAGGTCACCGGCTTGCCGTCGGCGAACTGTTCGAACACCTGCGCGATGACCGGCTCCATGGTGTTCCACACGTCTTCCTGCGTGACGAAACTCATTTCGAGGTCGAGCTGGTAGAATTCGCCCGGCAGTCGATCGGCGCGCGGGTCTTCGTCGCGGAAGCAGGGCGCGATCTGGAAATAACGGTCGAAGCCCGCGACCATCAGAAGCTGCTTATATTGCTGGGGCGCCTGCGGCAGGGCGTAGAATTTCCCCGCATGGATACGGCTGGGGACGAGGAAGTCGCGCGCGCCTTCCGGGCTGCTGGCCGTCAGGATCGGCGTCGAATATTCGGTGAAGCCCGCATCCTCCATGCGGCGGCGCATGTCGGAGATGATCTTCGTGCGCTTGACGATGTTCGCATGCAGCGTCTCGCGCCGCAGGTCGAGGAAGCGGTAGCGCAGGCGGATGTCTTCGGGATAATCCTGCTCGCCCGCGACGGGGAGAGGCAGGTCGGCTGCGGCGGAGAGCAGCACCGCGTCATCGGCGCGGATTTCGATCTCGCCGGTGGGAAGGTTCGGGTTCACCGCCTCGGCCGCGCGGGCGACGACGCGGCCCGTCACCGTCACGACGCTTTCCGCGCGCAGGCTTTCGATCACCTGGAAGACGGGGCCGTCCACCTCCGTCACGATCTGGACCATGCCATAATGGTCGCGCAGGTCGATGAAGACGAGGTCGCCATGATCGCGCTTGCGATGCACCCAGCCGGAGACGCGGACCGTCTCGCCGGCGTTGGCGGCGGTCAGTTCGCCGCATTTATGAGTGCGATAGGCGTGCATGGCGTCTGTTTCTTTCAGCTTCGTTTTACGGAAATGACAAATTGTTGCGGCGCCGCTAAGAGCGGGATTGTCGAGCAACGACGAGCCCGCCGGGGCGCGGGCCTGCCCATAATAAGATCGAAGACCATATGCAAATCCATCCGCTGATTACCGACAGCAAGACATTGGCCGAATTTTGCGCCCGCATCGCGAAATCTCCCTATATCGCCATAGATACCGAGTTCATGCGGGAAAACAGCTACTGGCCGGACCTCTGCCTGGTGCAGGTGGCGGACTCGAACGAAGCCGCCGCCATCGATCCGAAGGCGCCGGGGCTGGACCTCTCTCCTCTGCTCGACCTGATGGTCGACAATGAGGAGGTGTTGAAGGTCTTCCATGCTGGCGGGCAGGACCTTGAGATCATCTACAACCTGACCGGTAAGACGCCGCATCCGCTGTTCGACACGCAGATCGCGGCCATGGCGCTGGGGCTGGGCGAGCAGATCGGCTACGGCAATCTGGTCGATGCCTGGCTGGGCGTGCAACTGGACAAGGGCGCGCGCTTCACCGACTGGGCGCGGAGACCGCTGGACAAAAGGCAGATCGACTATGCCATCGGCGACGTCACCTACCTCATTCAGATTTTCCCGATGATGCTGGAGGAACTGCGCAAGACCGGGCGCGGCGGCTGGCTGGATCAGGAGATGGAGCGGGTGTGCGATCCCGAAAACTACCGCAACGATCCTGAAGAAGCGTGGCAGCGCGTCCGCATCGCCAGCCGCAAGGCCGATGTGCTGGGACGTCTGAAGGCTCTGGCGGCGTGGCGCGAGCTGGAGGCGCAGGACAAGAATCTGCCGCGCGGCCGCATCGTCAAGGACGAGACGCTGGCCGACATCGCCAGCCATCCGCCGCGCTCGCAGGACGATCTGGGCAAGGTGCGCGGCCTTTCCGCGACGTGGAAGAGCAATGACATAGGCGGGCGGCTGATGGCGGCGCTGGGCGCGGCGCAGTCCCTGCCCCGCGACGAGATGCCGGACCGCGAGCCGCGCCGTCCGGGGCTGGGCAAGGATGGGGCGCTGGTCGCCGATCTGCTCAAGCTGCTGCTCAAGATACGGTCGCGCGACATCAACGTCGCCTCGCGCCTGATCGCGCGGTCCGACGACATCGACGCGCTGGCCGCGGGGGTGCGCGACGGCTTGCCGATCCTCGAAGGCTGGCGCTATGAACAGTTCGGGCGGGATGCCGTCGATCTGGTCGAAGGGCGGCTTGCCTTCGCGGTCGACAAGGGCCGCCTCAAGATGACGCGCACGGAATAAGGAGACGATTCGATGCGGACGGCGATGACGATGGCGGCGCTTCTCCCCCTGGCGGCCTGCGCGGGAGCGGGCGAAGAGGGACCGTCGAACACGCCTCCGGTGGCGGAAGGCAAATGCCGGGACGAATCGCTCTCCGGCTTCGTCGGTCAGACCGCCACGGCGGAACTCGGCGCGCGGATGCTGGCGGCTTCGGGGGCAAGGACCCTGCGCTGGGGCGGCCCCAACACCGCCATGACCATGGACCTGCGGCCCGACCGGCTGACCGTGCTTTATGACGAGAAGATGGTGATCAAGTCGCTTTCGTGCAGCTAGAGCCTTTCACATCGACCGAAGACGCTCCCGTCTTCGATGCCGCATTTCCCCAGCCGTCGACCGTAGACGGTCAGTTTGAAAAGGCTCCAGGGCAGGTCATTCGCCTGCCTTGACCCTTTTCCAGCGCAGGCGGGTCACATAGATGCGGCCGGATTTCGACACTTCCGGAATGGCGACCAGTTCCATCGTGTCGTCGTCGATGACGTGGATGTTCCGTACGAAGCTGGTGCCCACGCGCTGGGGGTGGGAACTGAACATCACATGATGGGTGATGCTGTCGCCCTCCCTTTCCCAGCGGCCTCCATAGGAGAAGAATTCGGTGAAGCCGTCCGCGACCTGATTACCCCGCGCGACCCAGGCCGGGTCCATCAGGAAAGCCGACATGCGGCCGTCCGCGGTATACTGGATTTGCCCCGCGGGCGGATCGCCATAGGCGGTGGTCGCCTCGTCGCCGCGATAATTGGTGCAGGACAGCAGCGACCAGGTGCCCAACAGATCGATCATCGTTCCTCGTCTCCGCATTTCTTACCGTCCGGTATATTTCCGACATAGAGCGGAGAAAGAGGGAACGCATCAAATTTCTGGGGACATGCGATTTTTGAACGTCCCCATCCATATTCAGGCCATCAACATTCCAGCCCGATCAGCGTGCCGCTGGCGACTCGGCCCACATGACGTTGGCCGTCGACCTCCAGCCAGTCGGGCGTCACTTCCAGGCGGCGGCCGCGGATGGTCGTGCGCAGATGCTCCACCGCGATGCGGTTGCGCGAGACGATCCGCAATATGGCAAGGCCGTCCCCCCGCGCCGCCATCATGCTGTAACGGTCGCCGCGCAGCAGGAAGTGCCAGCTTCCGTCATAAGGCAGCCACTCATTGCCGTCCACGACCTGAACCGGCTTGCCGTCGGCCCCGCCCATCCGCACGCTGATCCGGATGGCGCCGTTGCTGCGGCGTGGCGGGGCGAAGATCAGGATCGGCTCCCCGTCGAGCGTGATCGGGATCGGCGTATCCCGCAACAACCGCGTGCCGCCGACGATGAGGTGCGGCAGATCGCTGGAGAAAGGCAGGCGATCCCGTGCGAAATGGCGCTGCCGCACGACCGGATTGACGTGGAAATTCTGGACCTGCGCCGGAGTCAGCCGCCCTTCCTCCACAAGGCCGTGACAGGTGGGACACATCAGCGTCGCTCCCCGCCCCTCCGGCAATCCCAGATAGCGGTAGATGGTGACGCCGCAACGAATGCAGGCGAAACCGCAGGCCTGACGAACGGCAGCGCGTTCGTCCGCAGTCAAATCCGGTAGTAAAGGCATCACAGGCAAGACCATGCACGACGCTCCCTGACAAGTGCCGTCCGCTTTGCGCGGATCGGCGATCCTTTCGGTGCGTCCTCCTGCGTGTGAGAACTGTTTTGGTGCTTTTGCCCTTATCGTTGTAATAAAATGCCGCAAGTCAAGCGGTTTGCGCGAGCGGCCTCAACGCTGCGGCAGCAAATCCAGATTGCGCGATGCCGCGATGGCGCGGATGCGGCCGGGGCGGGGCATGGACTTGATCGCGATTTCCGCTACGTCACCGGCGCTGAACAGCTCGACATTGCCGACATCGAAGATGCGCTGGCCGAAGCTCTGCGTGATGCGGACGCTGCGGATGCTGGTGAGCGCGATTTCCGTGCGCTGCTTGGCCAGCAGGCCGCGCTCCATCAGCGCCTCGCGCTCGCTGAGCGCCAGCCGCTCGCCCTTGCACATCACCCACCATACGCCGATGGCGAGGATGCCCACCACCGAGATCAGCAGCAGCAGGAACAGGAAGGGATGCGCCCGGAACATCGCGGGATGTTCGTCATACAGCCATGTTTCGCTCATCGCTCGCTCCTCGGGTCCGCGCCGACTTCGCATGGCGCGCGCCCTGCCGTCAAGCGGAGGAGCCTGCGGCGCGTTAACCGGATTTTTTCACCCTGATTCTAGAATGTCCGCGTGAAAGGCGAGGATCATGGCCCAGGGCTTGTATGACATAGACGATCGCAAGGCAGGCCGCTTCGCCCTGCACGACGCGGATCGGAAAAGACGGCAGAGCGGATTTCCGCTGACGGCGCTGTTTCTGGCGCTGCTGGGCGGCGCGGCGGCGATCCTCGCCATCGGGCCGCAACTTCTGTGGGCGCAGCCCCAATCGCACCATGGCGGAAGCGGTTTTGGCGGCGCCATCGTCATCAATATCCCCTTTGACGCCTGTAGCAGCAAAGCACGGGCGGCGGCCTGCGTGATGTCGCCGCGGGAGTTTTCCTACAGGAACACGACCTATCACCTGTCGGACATCCGCACGCCCGACGCCCGGTTCCCGGCCTGCGACGCGGAAGCGCAACTGGCGGGCAAGGCGACGCGCACATTTATCGGCATCCTTAACGGCGGCGCGTTCGAATCGCTGCCCGATCCCACCGATTCCGATCCGGCCGCCCGCATCCTGATGCGCGACGGCGTGTCCATAGGCCAGATCATGATCGCCAAGGGCGTGGCCCAGCCTTGGGCGCCCAAGCCCTATAACTGGTGCGCCCACGCCAGCGTGTGAGGTCTGCGCCTAGCTTTCATCGCCCATGCGAAGCGCGGCGATGAAGGCTTCCTGCGGAATCTGGACGGAGCCATATTCGCGCATTCGCTTCTTGCCCTCCTTCTGCTTTTCAAGGAGCTTCTTCTTGCGGGTGATGTCGCCGCCATAGCATTTGGCGGTCACGTCCTTGCGCATCGCCGCGATGGTTTCGCGCGCGATCACCTTGCCGCCGATGGCCGCCTGAATCGGGATCTTGAACAGGTGGCGGGGGATCAGGTCCTTCAGCCGCTCGCACATGCCGCGCCCGCGCGATTCGGCGCTGCCCCGGTGCACGATCATGCTGAGCGCGTCGACCGGCTCATTGTTGACGAGGATGCTCATCTTGACGAGATCGCCCTCGCGCGTGCCGATCTGGTGATAGTCGAAGCTGGCATAGCCGCGCGAAATGGATTTCAGCCTGTCGTAGAAGTCGAACACCACTTCGTTGAGCGGCAGTTCATAGGTTACCTGCGCCCGCCCGCCGACATAGGTGAGGTTCTTCTGGATGCCGCGCCGGTCCTGACAAAGCTTCAGGATCGACCCCAGATATTCGTCGGGGCAGTAGATCACCGCCTCGATCCACGGTTCCTCGATGAAGTCGATATGGTTGGCGTCCGGCATGTCGGCGGGGTTGTGGAGGTGCCGGGTCGTGCCGTCGTTCATATGGATCTCATAGACCACCGAGGGCGCGGTGGTGATGAGGTCCAGATCATATTCGCGGGTCAGCCGCTCCTGGATGATCTCCAGATGCAGCAGGCCCAGGAACCCGCAGCGGAAGCCGAAGCCCAGCGCCGCGCTCGTCTCCATCTCGAAGGAGAAGGACGCGTCGTTGAGGCGCAGCTTGCTGATCGAATCGCGCAGCTTCTCAAAGTCGTTGGCGTCGACGGGGAAGAGGCCGCAAAACACCACCGGCTGCACTTCCTTGAAGCCCGGCAAGGGCGCCCTGGCGGGGTTCTTGACCGTGGTGATCGTGTCGCCCACGCGGGTCTGGCTGATGTCCTTGATCTGCGCGGTGATGAAGCCCACCTCACCCGGCCCCAGCTCGGCCAGTTGCTCGATCTTCGGGCGGAAACAGCCCACGCGGTCGATCAGATGCTCGGTGCCGCCGATCATGAACTTGATCTGCTGGCCCTTTTTAAGCACGCCGTTCATCACGCGGACGAGGATGACGACGCCCAGATAAGGGTCGTACCAGCTATCGACCAGCATCGCCTCCAGCGGAGCGTCGCGGTCGCCCTTGGGCGCGGGGATCTTCGCGACCACGGCTTCGAGGATGTCGTCGATGCCGATGCCGGACTTGGCCGACGCCAGCACGGCTTCGGACGCGTCGAGGCCGATCACTTCCTCGATCTCCGCCTTCACCTTCTCCGGTTCGGCGGCGGGCAGGTCGATCTTGTTGATGACAGGCACGATCTCATGGTCATGCTCGATGGACTGGTAGACGTTCGCCAGCGTCTGCGCCTCCACGCCCTGCGCGGCGTCCACCACCAGCAGCGCGCCTTCGCAGGCGGCGAGCGACCGGCTCACCTCATAGGCGAAGTCGACATGGCCCGGCGTGTCCATGAGGTTGAGTTCATAGGTCTCGCCATTCTTCGCCACATAATCGAGGCGCACGGTCTGCGCCTTGATGGTGATGCCGCGCTCCTTCTCGATGTCCATATTGTCGAGAACCTGCGCCGACATCTCGCGGTCGGTGAGGCCCCCGGTGCGCTGGATCAGGCGGTCGGCCAGAGTCGACTTGCCATGGTCGATATGCGCGATGATCGAGAAGTTGCGGATATGCGAAAGATCGGTCATGACGCGGGCCGATAGCAGCCATTTCACGGGCTGTCAGCCGGTCTTGGGCATGAGGATAATCGCAATCGGAACGGCGCGCTCGGCTTGAACCGCCAAATGGTTGTGATAGAACGCCGTGCAAAGATAGGGTTGCGCGTGATCGGACAGGATATTCTGCAACTTTTTTGGGGGTTTTCGACAATGCAGCGTTTCACGAAATTCCTGGCGGCCGCCGCCGGTCTGGCGATGGTGGCCTCGCCCGCCCTGGCCGCTGACAAGGGATCGTCGGGCCGTCAGGCACAGGCGAAGAAGCAGATGGAAATCCCCCGCTGCACCAAGCGGCTGGGCACGGTGGCCATCGTCGAGCCGGACAATCAGTGGTGGCGCGAAATGAGCCTTGGCAGCCCGGAAGCCATCATCAAGCTGTTCGTGCAGCAGTCGGGCTGCTTCGGCCTCGTCAATCGCGGCCGTTCGATGGCCAGCCGCAACATGGAACGCGCCATGGCGGACTCGGGTGAATTGCAGGCCGGCTCCAACCTCGGCAAAGGTCAGGTGAAGGCGGCGGATTATTTCCTGCAGCCCGACATCGTGACCACCAACAGCAATAGCGGCGGCAACGCCATCGGCGGCATGTTGGGCGGCTTCCTGGGCGGGCGCACCGTCGGCGGCCTGCTGGGCGGCATTTCCGTCAAGAAGAAGGAAGCCAATGTCACGCTGTCGATCGTGAACGCGCGCACGACCGAGGAAGAGACGATGACCGAGGGCTATTTCCGCAAGTCGGACCTCAGCTTCGGCGGCGGCGGCGGCCTCGGCTGGATGGGCGGCCTGGCGGCGGCTGGCGGCGGCGGCTACCAGAACACCGAAATCGGCCAGGTGATCGTGCTCGCCTATCTGGACGCCTATACCAAGCTGGTGACGCAACTCGGCGGCCTGCCCGCCAACGCAGCGGCGGCGGCTCCGGTCGCGCAGTAAAGCGACAGGCATGAGATGAAGAAGGGCGCTGCCGGACATCTGGCGGCGCCCTTTTTCTTTGGCGATAAGATGAGGTTTTGGGATGGCGGGTTTCGGCCAGGAGCGGACATTTGCTTTCCCTTCTCCCCTTGGGGAGAAGGATACGAAGCCTTGCCTCACGCAGTGAGGTTAGGCGCAGTTGGAGAGGGGGTGGGGGCGAAGTGGCCACGCCATTTTGACGGCGCATCCCCCTCACCCAGCTACGACTAAGGCAGCATGCTGCCCAAGTCTCCGCAGCCCTCTCCCCGAAGGGGCGA
>JASGDV010000234.1:0-14722 GCA_049841255.1 Sphingobium sp. | reverse complement strand
TGCGAAGGCACTCGAACGAGACAAGTGGCTCGTGAGAGCCCAGATCAGACGGTGGAACTGGGCTCCTGCCTTCGCAGGAGCGCGGCCAAGTCTAAGCAGACCGTCCGCTCCCCACCCAAAGCAGACAAAAGCTGCCGGAAATCAGTCTTCCGGCGCGATGGTGACGCGAAGGCCGTCCAGATCGTCTGAGAATTTGATCTGGCAGGACAGGCGGCTCTGTTCGTTGCGCTCGTCGGAACTGTCGAGCAGATCGTTCTCATCCTCGCTCATGGCGGGCAGCTTGTCCGCGAAGGCCGGATCGACATAGACGTGACATGTCGCGCAGGAGCAGCAGCCGCCGCACAGCGCCAGCAGTTCATCGAAGCCGTTGTCGCGGATGATTTCCATCACCGACAGGCCGGAGTCGCCATCGACGGCCTTTTCGTCTCCCTCGCGGTTGACCACAATCAGCTTCGGCATGTACCCATTCCCCTTGTAATAGTTGCCGCCGCTCTGACAAAGGAACGGCGGGAAATCAAGGGCCGGATGACGAAGCGATGGTGGCGACCACTGAACAGTTGCGCGGAAGCATCGATGCATTGGCCGCCCTGGAACCCGGTTTCGCGCAAGTGCTCCGCGCCATAGGCTATCCGGGAACGCGCATGCGCCCCGCCGGTTACGAAACGCTGCTCCGCACCATCGCGGGCCAACAGGTGAGCGTCGCGTCGGCAGCGGCCGTATGGCGCAGGCTGGAGACTGAACTGGGCGCGGGTTGCGATCCCGGCGCCCTGTTGGCCAGCGATTACGACGCCTTGCGGGCCTGCGGCCTTTCGCGACAGAAACAGGGCTATGCCCGCAGCCTTGCCGAACTGGTGACCAGCGGCGCGCTGGACCTCCACGCCCTGCCCGCCGATGACGAGGAAGCCATCGCCCAGTTGGTGCGCATCAAGGGCATCGGGCGCTGGTCGGCGGAAATCTACCTTCTCTTCGCCGAAGGACGGCCCGACATCTGGCCCGCGGGCGATCTGGCGGTGCAGATCGCGATCGGCCAGATATTGGGCCTGTCCGAACGGCCGAGCGAGAAGATGATGCGGCAATTGGCCGAATGCTGGCGCCCGCATCGCGGCGCGGCGGCGATCATGGCCTGGCACCATTATAATACGGAGGTTCTCTAAAGCCGATGCCCCTGCCTCATGCCCGCTATATCGTCCTTCACCATGACGGCGAGTGGAAGATCAATCTCGACAATCGCTATTACGGTCCTTTCCCGACGCAGGAGGCCGCCGTCGACATGGCGACCGACACCGCGAAAAAGGCCGGCTCCGCAGGCTATCCGGCTTCCGTCCTGCTGATGAAGGGCACGGCGTTCGAGACATTGTGGAGTAGCGAGCCGAACCAGCCGGAATAAAATATATATTATGGGAACCGAATGGACAGATCGGGCATTCTGGCAATCGGAACGGCTATGGTTACGGGAATGACGGAACGGGTTCTGATCGTCGAGGATGAGATTCTGGTGGCGCTGGAAATCGAGCAGATCGTGCAGGATGCCGGTCTGGACGTGATCGCCATCGCCGCCGACCGGACAGAAGCCCTCGCCATGGGCGCGCAGTGCGACATCGCGTTGATCGACCTCAATCTGCGGGACGGGCCGACCGGGCCGGGCATTGGCATGGAACTGGCCCGCCGCCATGACGTGCGCGTGATCTATGTGACCGCCAACCCGGACCAGATCGGCGCGGCGTGCGATGCCGCGATCGGCTGTGTGACCAAGCCTTTCGAGGCGCGATGCATCATGGCGGCGCTCAAACTGGCGGTCGCAAAAGGGGGCGATCTCGAAGATGCCGAGATCAGCGGTTTCACGCCTTTCCTTGCTGCGCGCGATGCATGGCGCGGCGGGGAATCCAGACACTGATCTCCAGGCCGCCGGGCAGCCAGTTCCGGACCATCCGGCCACCCAATTGCCGCTCCACGCTGAGCGCCATCAGTCTTGAGCCGAACCCGTCCGCCTCCACCGCAGGCACGGGCGGGCCGCCTTCCTCCCGCCAGTCCATACGGATGTCCTCGCCCTCCTGCGCGATATGCACGCGCACCTTTCCGTCCGCCGCCGACAGCGCGCCATATTTGGCGGCGTTGGTCGCAAGCTCATGGAACAGCAGGGCCAGCGGGGTGGCGGAACGATCGTCCACTTCGGGATCGTCGCCGGAAAGGATGAAGCGCGAGCGGTCCTTGTCCCGATAGGGCGCGAAAAGCTGGTCCATCACGCCCCGCAGCGTCGCATGTCCGGAGGACGACGCAGACTCGCCGCCATGCGGCCGCACGAAATCATGGGCGCGGCCCAGCGAAAGGATGCGTTCGCGCAGATCGTCCGCCGCCGCCCGCATTTCGGGATGCTCGCGCGCGGAAAGGCCGATCAGGCCCCCGATCACCGAGAATATATTCTTGATGCGATGCGACAGTTCATGCGCGATCATCTCGCGCTCTTCCATCAATATCTTCTGTTCGTGGATGTCGGTGCATGTGCCGATCCAGCGGATGGTCTGTCCGCTGTCATCGCGGATCGGCCGCGCGCGGCCCAATGTCCAGCGATAGCCGCCCCCGCTATAGCGCAGACGATATTCGATCTCATAGGGCTCGCCGGTTTTCAGCGAATGGCGCCAACGCTCAACGGCGCGTTCTTTGTCATCGGGATGAACGATATCCACCCATCCCGCGCCCTCGCTCGACCCTACCGGCACGCCGATATAATCATACCAGCCCGCGTTGAAATAATCATTATAGCCGTCCGCTCTCGCCGCCCAGACTAGCTGCGGCATGGTGTCCGCCAAAGTGCGGAACAGGCGGTTGCTCTCGGCCAGCGCTTCCGCGTCGCGCAATTGGCGGGCGCTTATTTCCCGGTCCTGACGGCGGCTTTGCAATTCGGCCATCACCTGCCCGGCGAGAAGAAACAGTCCCTGCCGCTGAAGGGCGGTAAGGTCCGGTCGCGGCCTGTCGGCAATCACGCAGAGCGCGCCCAGCGGCATGCCGTCCCCGTCAACCAGAGGCACACCCGCATAAAAGCGGACATGCGGCGCACCCGTCACGAGCGCATTGCCGGCGAAGCGCGGATCGGACCGCGCATCCGGCACGAGGAAAATGCCATCCTCCCGCATCGCATGCGCACAGAAGGAGAATTCCCGCGGCATTTCCCCGGCATCAAGGCCGGTGCGGGCAAGGAACCTCTGGCGCGCATCCTCCACGATGCTGACCATCGCGATGGGCGCGTCGCACAGGGCGGCGGCGAAATCGGTAATTCGGTCGAGCGTGGCGAAACCGCCGGCATCAAGATCGTACTGCGCGAGAAGTGCCGCGCGGTCCGTCTCAAGGCTGCGCCATTCAGCCATCGCTGACCCGCTCTATGTCCGCCCCCACGGCGGAGAGTTTTTCCTCCAGCCGTTCATAGCCGCGGTCCAGATGATAGACGCGGTTGACCTGCGTCTCCCCTTCCGCCGCCAGTCCGGCAAGGATCAGGCTCATCGACGCGCGCAGGTCGGTCGCCATCACCGGCGCGCCGACCAGCCGTTCGACCCCGCGCACCACGGCGGTTCGGCCGTTGACGGCGATGTCCGCCCCCATGCGCGCCAGTTCGGGAACGTGCATGTAGCGGTTCTCGAAGATCGTTTCGGTCAGCACCGAAGCGCCGTCCGCCAGCGTCAGCATCGCCATGAACTGCGCCTGCATGTCGGTGGGGAAAGCCGGAAAGGGCGCGGTGGAGATGTTGAGCGGCTTCAGCTTCCCGTCGGAGGCGACGCGGATGCCCTCCTTCGTCACGTCCACCTGAACGCCTGCATCGCGCAGAGCGGCAAGGATGGCGTGCATATCCTCCGCATTGGCCCCGATCAGATCCAGCGCGCCGCCGGTGATCGCGACCGCGCAGGCATAGCTGCCCGCCTCGATCCGGTCCGGCATCACGCGGTAGGTCGCGCCGTGCAGCCGGTCGCGGCCATGCACGGTGAGCTTGTCGCTGCCCACGCCCTCGATCTCCGCGCCCATGGCGATGAGGAGGTTGCACAGGTCCACGATTTCCGGCTCGCGCGCCGCGTTTTCAAGGGTGCAGCTCCCCTTGGCGAGCACGGCGGCCATCAGCGCATTTTCGGTCGCGCCGACCGACACCACCGGAAAGGTATAGATGCCGCCCGGCAGTCCGCCGTCCGGCGCGCTGGCGCGGACATAGCCCGCCGTCACCTCAATCTGCGCGCCGAAGGCTTCCAGCGCCTTCAGATGCAGGTCGATCGGGCGGTTGCCGATGGCGCAGCCGCCCGGCAACGACACCCGCGCCTCGCCCGCGCGCGCCAGCAGCGGCCCCAGAACCAGGATCGACGCGCGCATCTTGCGCACGATGTCATAGGGCGCCTCGGTCGATGTGACGCGGCCCGCGCGCATCGTCATGACGCGGCCGAAATCCTCCGGCCTCGCCCCTTCGATCATGGTCGACACGCCAAGCTGGTTCAGCAGATGGCCGAAGCTGTCGACATCGGCCAGACGCGGCAGGTTGCGCAGCGTCACCGGTTCGTCGGTCAGCAGCGCGCAGGGCAGCAGCGTCAACGCCGCATTCTTCGCGCCTGAGATGGGAAGGCGGCCATTGAGCGTCTTGCCGCCGCGGATGTGAATGCGGTCCATTGCCATCGGTTCATAACGCCAAATGCGCCGCGCGCAAGGCGCTGGGCAGCAGGTGATCGCGCGGTCAGACGGAAAAACCACGCCGCCCCGATAATCGCGCGGCGATGGAAGGAACCTTAATCGAGTTTAGTGCACGGACTGAAAATGCAGCCAAAAGGAGCCATCGGGCGTTTTGCCATCGTAACGACAATCTGGACAAAAGGTATTATTGGTGGCGACAAGCTGTTTCGCGGACCGGCTGAGCAAGCATTTGCCGTTATCGGACGCGGAAAGGATAGCGCTGGCCCGGCTGGAGGAAAATCCGCGCAAGGTGAAGCGTGGCGCGATGATCCAACGCGTCAACGAGCCGGTGACGGAATTGTTCGTGCTGCGCGAAGGCCGGGTGATGAGCTTCGTGATCCTGCCCGACGGCAGCCGCCAGATCCTGCGCGTCTACTTCCCCGGCGATTTCATCGGATCGGCAAGCACGATCTACAACAAGGCGCCCGAATCGCTGGTCGCCATTTCGGATGCGGTCATCTGCCCGTTCGACAAGCATGCGCTGCGCCGTCTGCTGGAAGAATATCCGCGGGTCGCGGCGCTGTTGTTCCTGTTGTCCAACAATGAACGGGTGGCGATGACGGACCGGCTCGCCTCGCTGGGGCGGACATCGGCGAAGGCGCGGGTCGCCTCCTTCCTGCTCGACATGCTCGACCGGCTGCGGCTGACCGACGACGACATCATCGACAGCTTCGACCTCAAGCTGACGCAGGAGGAGATTGGCGATGCGATCGGCCTCACCTCCGTCCATGTGAACCGGATGATCCGGCAGATGGAGCAGGAAGGCCTCATCAGCCGCTCCAACGGCCGCATCAGGCTGCTCGACATGGTGCGGCTGGAAGAGATCGGACACTATACCAACCGGCACAAGCATATCGATCTGGACTGGCTTCCCGCCATGTCCTGACAATTCAGGCGAGCAGTTCGACATCCCAATAAAGCCAGTCGCGCCAGCTTTCGTGCAGATAGCCGGGCGGAAAGGCGCGGCCATGTTCCTGCAATTGCCAGCTTGTCGGGCGGATCGGCTGGACGTGCAGGCGCATCCCCGCTTCCTTGGGCGTGCGCCCGCCTTTCCTGAGGTTGCAGGGCGAGCAGGCGGTCGCGACATTCTCCCATGTCGTGCGGCCGCCCGCGCGGCGCGGGACCACATGGTCGAAGGTCAGGTCGCTGGTCGATCCGCAATATTGGCAGGCGAAACGGTCGCGCAGGAACAGGTTGAAGCGCGTGAAGGCGGGATGTTCGGACGGCCGCACATATTGCTTGAGCGCGATGACCGAAGGGATTTTCATGTCCAGGCTGGGGCTGTGGACTTCGCGCTCATAGCTGGCGACGATGTCGACCCGTTCCAGAAAGACGGCCTTGATCGCCGTCTGCCAGGGCCAGAGGCTCAAGGGATAATAGCTGAGCGGCGTATAGTCCGCGTTGAGGACCAGCGCCGGGCAATTTTCCGGATGCCGTATCAGGTCGGGATGGTACATAAGAGCCTTCTACCCCCTTTTCGTCCCGCTTTCCGCCCCTGCTGATCGACCAGAAAGGTGACGGGCGCATGACAGCATTAACCACTTGCCCGCGTCAAGAGCCTGTATGACTCAATCTTCCGCACCACAGCATATGGTGACTCGCTTCGCCCCCAGCCCCACCGGGCGGCTGCATGTCGGGCATGGCTGGTCGGCGCTGATGGCGATGGACATGGCGCGCGGAGTGGAAGGCGCCTTCCGCCTGCGGATCGAGGACATCGACGGCACGCGCAGCCGCCCGGAACATGTGGCCGAAATAATCGAGGACCTGCGATGGCTGGGCGTGGAGTGGGACGGCGCAATCGTCTTCCAGTCGGAGAGGCTGGGCCGATATGACGCGGCGCTGGAGCGGCTGCGGGCGATGGGACTGCTCTATCCCTGCTTCTGCACCCGCGCCGACATCGGCGCGAGCGCCAGCGCGCCGCATGGGCCGGAAGGGGCAATCTATCCGGGGACGTGCCGCCTCCTTCCCGAAACGGAAAGAGTGCGGCGGATCGCGGCGGGCGCGCCGCATGCGTGGCGGATCGACATGGCGCGAGCCGTGGCGCGGGCGGGACCGTTGCATTGGACCGCCCTGCCCTTTCCACCGGGCACGGGTCCGGGCGTCGCCATCGCCGCCGATCCGCTGGCGGCAGGCGATGTCGTGCTGGCGCGCAAGGATGCCCCGGCGAGCTATCACCTGTCCTGCACGCTGGACGATGCGGCGATGGGCGTGAGCCATGTGCTGCGCGGCCATGACCTGTTCGCGGCGACGCATATCCACCGGCTGTTGCAGGCGCTGCTGGACCTGCCGACGCCAGCCTATCTGCACCATCCGCTGCTATTGGGGGCGGACGGCAAGCGGCTCGCCAAGCGGAGCGGGTCGATCGCGCTGGCGGACCTGCGAGCGCAGGGAACCGATCCCGCGCGGCTGGCGGCCGATCTGCGCGCGGGACGCTTTCCGGTTGGCATTTCGCTGGGGGAGGCCTAGACTCGGCATATGAACACCCTGCTTGTCATAGCCCTGATCCTTGCCATGGCCGCGACCCTGTTCGCGCTGATCCGGGGTATCGTCGCCTTTCTTCAGGCCACCAAGGAGGAGCTTAATTCCCCCGAAGGCGGACCCAGCCAGTCGAGCCTGAAGCAAAACAAGATGATGATGAACCGCATCCTGTTTCAGGCGGCGGCGATCATCATCGTCGCCCTGCTGCTGCTGATGAAGGGCAGCGGCTGACGCCATGGTCAAGCTGAACAAAATCTACACCCGCACCGGCGATGCGGGAACCACCGGCCTTGTCGACGGATCGCGCCTGCCCAAACATGCCCCGCGCATGCAGGCCGTGGGTGACGTGGACGAAGCGAACAGCGCCATCGGCCTCGCGATCCTCGCCATCGGCGACGCGCAGGAGGCGCGCTGGCTGACGGTGATCCAGAACGATCTGTTCGATCTGGGCGCGGACCTCGCCACGCCCGTGCCGGAGGGCGACGATGAACCTTGGGCGCTACGGATCGTCGAAAGTCAGGTGAAGCGTCTGGAAACGGAAATCGACCTGATGAACGCGGCGTTGAAGCCGCTGGACAGCTTCATCCTGCCGGGCGGATCGGCCGCCGCCGCTGCGGTGCATCTGGCTCGCGCCGTGACGCGCCGGGCGGAGCGCAGCGCGACCGCCGCCGCCGGTGAGGTCGCGCTCAACCCGCAGGCGCTTGCCTATCTCAACCGCCTGTCGGACCTGCTCTTCGTGATGGCGCGCCGCCTGAACGGCAATGGCGCGAGCGATGTGAAATGGGTGCCGGGCGCATCGCGCTAAAAGACCACTATGCCGGTCGATATTGAAGATGCGCCTTGCCCTGCAAAGGCAGGAGCGCGATGGGCCTTAACGGTCCGTCCTCTCGACGACCCGCGCCGACCATGTGGTGATCCAGTGCCAAGCGCCGCGGCATTCGCCCATGGCGGTGGCTTCGACCAGCCGGAAGCGGACGCCGTCCCAGACATAGGCTTCGCTTCCGCCGCAATCGCCGATGCCACGCCCCTTGGCATGGCTTTCGAGACGGGACTGCTCCGGCGACCAAGTTGCGTTGACCAGCATTGGGCGCCTCGCGCTCTCGCTCCAGCCGGGGAGATAATCGAACGCCGCGAAACGGAAGGTGCGGCGGCCCGCCACGCCCGTGGCGATCACCGGGACGGAAGTGAAATTATACGCACCCGAGCCGCAGGGAACGAACACCAGTTCCTCGCCCTTCGCCAGCCGGTGCTGCTCTGGCGGCCGGGCGTTCCGCATCTCTTCCGCGCAGCCGGTGAAGCTGCCCAGCGCGGTCAGTTCCTCGCGCCAGAAGGCGGCGGGCGCAGACCCCGACGAAACGGGAAATCGCCTGATCGTCGGCATGGAAGGAACGGCCTTGACGGCGTTCGCCCGCAACGGCCCCTTGGCGATCAGCGCGGTGACGGTGCCCGCCCGCCCCTGCTGCGCGTCCATATAGCGGAGGGCCGCGCCCGATCCGGCCAGCGAGGGACGACCGAGCAGCTTCGCGCCGGACCGGATTTCCAGGGAAAAGCCCCGCGCCATGGCGACCGCGAGCGCCGACGCCTGCGGTCCGCTGACCTTCGCTTCGCCATCCATGCCGGTCGTGCTGGCGACTTTGCGTCCATCGACGATGAAGGAATATTCGGCCAGCCCCTTTGCATCCCGGCTGACCCAGACTTCCGGCTCCGCATCAGACCCGGCATCGCGGCGGATGCCGGCCATCACCGGATTGTCCGGCCAGTCTCCGCCCTCCGCCAACAGGGACACGGCTTCGCACCGGCCGCGATTGTCGCAGCCGATTGTCCAGTCCTTATAGGTTTCAAGCGATCCGGGTTTCGGCGCCTGCGCCTGCGCAGACACGGAAACCGCGCAGGCCATTACGGCCAGCAGAAAATATCTTGCCCCCATGGGGTTAACCATAACCCAATCGCGCGCCGGACGATAGAGTCTTCGTTACAGGATCAAAACGACTGCCTGTCCGGCGATCAATCGTTCAGGATGGCGAGATTTGCAGCCTGCAAATCCGGTGTCCGAGGGCGGTTAGGGGTGGATTACGGATGTGAGAGTGTCCGCCCCTGGCCGAAAGCCACCTCCTCTCTGCCTTTCCCTCTCCACCCATGCGGGGTTGCGCCTTTCGGGGCGCCCCTGTATAGGCGGCGCTCGCAAAGGGCGGCCCGGCGGGGGCCGCCTTTTTGCGTTTCGCGAAATGTCCATCGGACGCATCATCATTGACCCAGGAAAGGGAAGCATCATGTCGATCACGCCGCTCATGCCCGTCTACCCCCGGTGCGATGTCCGTCCGGTGCGAGGCGAAGGCTGCTACCTGATCGGCGAGCGCGGCGAACGCTATCTCGATTTCGCGAGCGGCATCGCGGTGAACCTTCTGGGTCATGGCCATCCCAAACTGGTGAAAGCGATCGCGGATCAGGCCGCCACGCTGATGCACACGTCGAACCTCTATGGCATGCCGCTCGGCGAGAAGTTCGCGCAGCGTCTGGTCGACACCACCTTCGCCGACACGCTGTTCTTCACCAACTCGGGCGCGGAAGCGGTGGAGTGCGCGATCAAGACCGCGCGCCGTTACCATTATGCCAATGGCGAAGCGCACCGGCACAAGCTCATCAGCTTCGACAATGCCTTCCACGGGCGGACGCTGGGCACCATTTCGGCCACCAGCCAGCCCAAGATGCGCGACGGGTTCGAGCCGCTGCTGCCGGGCTTCACGGTGGTGCCGTTCAACGATCTGGAGGCCGCGACGGCCGCCGTCGACGAGAATACGGCCGGTTTCCTGCTGGAGCCGGTGCAGGGCGAAGGCGGCGTCACGCCCGCGACGCAGGAATTTCTGAGCGGCCTTCGCAAGCTGTGCGACGAGAAGGGCCTGCTGCTGATCCTGGACGAGGTGCAGTGCGGCTATGCGCGCACCGGCACCTTCTTCGCGCATGAGCAATATGGCGTCGTGCCCGACATCATGGCGGTGGCGAAGGGGATCGGCGCGGGCTTTCCGCTGGGCGCCTGCCTCGCGACGGAGGAAGCGGCCAAGGGCATGGTGTTCGGCACGCATGGGTCGACCTATGGCGGCAATCCGCTGGCCATGGCGACGGGGATGGCGGTGCTGGACGAGGTGCTGGCCGACGGCTTCCTCGACCATGTGAAGGCGATGGGCGCACGCCTGCGTTCGGCGCTGGAGCAGCTTATCCCCAATCATGACGGCATGTTCGAGGATGTGCGCGGCATGGGCCTGATGCTTGGCGTCAAGATGAAGGACAGCTTCGACGCGCGGGCCTTTGTCGGGCATCTGCGCGACAATCATGGCCTGCTGTCGGTGGCGGCGGGGCAGAATGTCGTCCGCATCCTGCCGCCCCTCGTCATAGAGGAAAGCCATATCGCCGAATGCATCGAGAAGATTTCCGCCGGGGCGCGGAGCTTTGCGGAGACGGCTTCGGCCTGACGCCAATCATCCCCGTCCGTTCGTTTCGAGTTTATCGAGGGACGCCGTGCAGGCTTCTCGACTTCGCTCGAAGCGAACGGGGGTTGGAATGGGGGTTTTGACATGACCAGACATTTTCTGAACCTGACCGATGCGGGCGGCGACGCCATCGCCGCGATGATCGTCGACGCCATCGACCGCAAGGCCGCGCGCAAGACGCTGCCCAAGGGCGCGGCGGATGCCGACGCGCTGCTCGCCGGGCGGACGCTGGCGATGATCTTCGAGAAGAATTCGACCCGCACGCGCGTCTCCTTCGACATGGCGATCCGGCAATTGGGCGGCAGCTCGCTGATCCTCGATGGCGCGACCAGCCAGTTGGGGCGGGGCGAAACGGTGGCGGACACAGCCCACGTCCTCAGCCGCATGTGCGACGCGATCATGATCCGCACCGACGACCATGCGAAGATCGAGGAGATGGCGCATCATGCTTCGGTCCCGGTCGTCAACGGCCTCACCGACCTGTCGCATCCCTGCCAGATCGTCGCGGACCTGCTGACCGTGGTGGAGCATGGGCTGGCGCTTCCGGGCAGCCAGTGGGCATGGCTGGGCGACGGCAATAATGTGCTGCACTCCATCGTCGAGGCGGCGGGGCTGTTGAAGTTCGACGTCCGCATCGGCGTGCCGGAGGGCTATGATCCCGATCCTTCCTTCGCGGCGGCGGCGCAGGCGCTGGGATCGCGCATCACCCTGACGCGCGATCCGCAGGCGGCGGTGGCGGGGGCGGATGTCGTCGTCACCGACACATGGATTTCCATGGGGCAGGCCCATGCCGACGAGAAGCTGAAGGCGATGATGCCCTATCAGGTGACGCCCGCGCTGATGGCGGGAGCCAAGCGGCAAGCGAAGTTCCTCCATTGCCTGCCCGCCCATCGCGGCGAGGAAGTGGTGGCGGAGGTCATCGACGGCCCGCAGTCGCTGATCTGGGATGAGGCGGAAAACCGCATCCATGCCCAGAAGTCGGTGCTGCTCTGGGCGTTCGGCCTGCTCGGTTGAGTTTCGCGACGGGGTTCCTATCTAACCCCTTCCGCCCGAAGCGGCGTTGATCGGAGCCTGATTTGACCTTTTCCGCCCATGTCGACCAAGCCCTTGGCTTCACCATTCCTTCGCGCCATGTGCGCGGGCGGATCGTGCGGCTGGGGCCGGTGCTGGACGATGTTCTGGCCTCCCATGCCTATCCGCCGCCGGTCGAGCGGCTGCTCGCTTCCGCGCTGGTGCTGGCGGCGCTGCTGGGCAGCACGCTCAAGGATGCGGGCGGGCAGTTGACGCTTCAGGCGCAGACGGAGAATGGCGTCGTCAGCCTGCTGGTCGCCGATTACAAGGCGGGCGAGCTGCGCGGCTATGCCAAGTTCGATGCGGACCGGTTGACCGAACTGGGGAGCGATCCCACGCTGTTCGGACTGTTCGGCAAGGGCTATCTGGCCATCACCTTCGACCAGGCGGTGACCGGCGAGCGTTATCAGGGCATCGTGCCGCTGGACGGCGATTCGCTGGCGCAGGCGGCGGAGCATTATTTCTTCCAGTCCGAACAGATCCCCAGCGTGATCCAGATCGCTACCCGCCATGATGGGGGGCAGGGATGCTTCGCGGCGGGCATGCTGCTCCAGCATCTGCCCGAAGGCGAGGTGGGACGCGAGCGGCTGCATGTTCGCCACGACCATCCCGAATGGGAGCATGTGCAGGCGCTGGCGGTCACGCTGAAGGATGCGGAACTGACCGACGATGCGTTGCCGCTGACCGAGCTCATCTGGCGGCTTTTCCATGAGGAGCAGGAGGTCCGGGTGACGGAGCCGTCGCTGCTGACCAAGGGATGCCGTTGCGATCTGGATCATATCCGGGATGTCATCGGCCGTTTTTCCGAAGCGGAGCGAGCGGAAATGGCGGATGAGCAGGGCGTGATCGGCGTCGATTGCGCTTTCTGCTCGCGCCTCTTTCCGCTCGCGCTCGACAGTTTCGCGCGGCATTGATGTCCGAAGCCGAGTCTCGATATGGGGCAGGACTCTCGCTCCGTGGCTATCAAATTGCCGCAATTGGACGCTATCCCCCTAGGAGACGAAGGGCATCGGGCGGCGGTTTCGTATCGATGCGCGGCGGGGCATAAGAGGGCCTATGGTGACGATGGGATTGCGTGTGCTGGCCGCCGGAACGGCGCTGACGATGGCGGCGGGGCCGCTCGCGGCGAATCCGCAACGGCTGGCGGCGCTCGGCACGGTGCAGCCGGGCGAATGGGAATTGCGCTCTCTGGACAAGGAGGATGGGGGCAAGCGCCGGATGTGCGTGCGCGATCCCGACCAGCTTCTTCAGACGGAACATGCGCGCAACCAATGCCGGTTTTTCGTCGTGAAGGATGAGCTTGCCGCCGCTTCGGTCACCTATGATTGCGCGCAGGCTGGCGGCGGACGCACCGATCTGCGCGTGGAGACGCCGCGCCTGATGCAGATCCGGTCGCAGGGCGTGGCGAACGGCGCCCCCTTCTCGCGCGCTCTGGAGGCGCGGCGCATTGGCGACTGCCGCTAGGACCGAATGTCGATCGGTCCTGGACTTGCGCGCGGGATGATGGAGCGTTAGCGCGTCAGCCATGGCCGCAAATACAGGAAAATTCGCTGTCGTCCTGCTTTCGGGCGGACTGGATTCCATGGTCGCCGGCGGGCTCGCCCGCGAGGCGGGCTATGACGTGCTGGCGCTGACGATTGACTATAATCAGCGGCATCGCGTGGAATTGCAGGCCGCTTCGCGTATCGCCGGGGCGCTGAACGCGACGTCCCACATCGTCCTGCCGCTGGACCTGACCGCTTTTGGCGGATCGGCGCTGACCGCGGACATCGCCGTGCCCAAGGGCGGCGTGGGCGCGGATATTCCGGTGACCTATGTTCCGGCCCGCAATACCATCTTCCTCGCGCTGACGCTGGGACTGGCGGAGGCGTCGGGGGCGAACGACGTCTTCATCGGCGTGAACGCGCTGGACTATTCGGGCTATCCCGACTGCCGCCCGGAATTCATCGACGCCTTTCAGAAGATGGCGGCGCTGGCGACCAAGGCGGGCGTGGAAGGCCATCCCATCCGCGTCAACACGCCGCTGCAATATATGAGCAAGGCCGACATCGCGCGCGAGGCGGACCGGCTGAGGCTGGATGCGGGGATGAGCTGGTCCTGCTATGATCCGACGCCGGACGGCCGCCATTGCGGCCTCTGCGACAGTTGCCGGTTGCGCGCCAAGGGATTTGAGGAAGCAGGCTTGCCCGATCCCACGCGCTATGCGACGCGGCCCTGAAGGCTTGATGCGATGAGCTATGCGGTCAAGGAGATGTTCCTGACCCTCCAGGGAGAGGGGGTCCATGCCGGACGCCGCGCCGTGTTCCTGCGCTTTGCGGGCTGCAATCTCTGGTCCGGGCGGGAACAGGATCGCGCCGACGCCGTCTGCCGTTTTTGCGACACCGATTTCGTCGGCACCGACGGAGACGGCGGCGGCAAGTTCGCGAATGCTGAAGTGCTGGCCGATGCGGCGCAGGATTTCTGGGGGCCGGAGCGGGAGCTGCGCTATATCGTGCTGACCGGCGGCGAGCCCATGTTGCAGATCGACGATGCGCTGGTTGATGCGCTGCACGGGCGCGGCTTCACCATTGCCATAGAAAGCAATGGA
Organism: Sphingobium sp.; assembly: GCA_049841255.1. Taxonomy (GTDB): domain Bacteria; phylum Pseudomonadota; class Alphaproteobacteria; order Sphingomonadales; family Sphingomonadaceae; genus Sphingobium. The sequence goes on along the minus strand of JASGDV010000234.1, from coordinate 403 downwards.
ACCCTGCCGGTCCATCCGGGGATCGACTGGGTGTGCATCAGCCCCAAGGCGGGGAGTGCGGTCGTCCAGCATAGGGGCAATGAACTGAAACTGGTCTGGCCGCAGCCGGATGGCGGACATTCACGCGCGGAGGTCGAGGCCATGGAGCGATGGGCGTTCGATCATCTGCTGGTCCAGCCGCTCGACGATGCCGATGCGGGGCGGAATGTCGAAGCGGCCATCGCCTTCGTCATGGAGCGCCCGCGTTGGCGGCTGACGCTCCAGTCCCATAAATATCTGGGATTGCGGTGAGGTTAGAGGCTGTTCTGATGAGATAGAAGTGTGCCGTGCTCCTGCGAAGGCAGGAGCCTAGATCGAACGGCAGGGCTGGAATCCTGCCTTCGCTGGAGCACGTTTCCTTATG
>JASGDV010000233.1:0-3904 GCA_049841255.1 Sphingobium sp. | reverse complement strand
TTCTTGTGGCCCAATCAGGCATCAAAAGGAGATCCCAGCTTTCGCTGGGATGACGGAGAGAAGGGGCTGGAATCCATCTAAATTGAAATGCACCGTGCTCCTGCGAAGGCACTCGAACGAGACAAGTGACTCGTGAGAGCCCAGATCAGACGGCGGAACTGGGCTCCTGCCTTCGCAGGAGCACGGCTGGGTCTAAGCAGACGGGCTGCTACCCCCCCTACCCGCCCGGGCTTACACCCCCAATAAGAAAGGGCGCCACGATCCTGTCGCGGCGCCCGTGCGGCCACAGCCGCGCATGGAAAATATTACTTCTTTTCGCTCTTTTCGACGGCTTCGGCAGCCGCTTCGCCGGCGTTGCGGGTCGCGTCGGCCTTGTTCTCCAGCACGTCGGCGGCATTTTCCGCCGCATTCTCGGCGCTGCCGGAAAGATTATCGGCCATCGCCTCCATGTTCGCCGCCTGATTGTCGAGTGCGTCCGCCTGATTCTCGTAAGCGTTCTCGACCTTGTTTTCCTGCTTGGAATCGCAAGCCGCGAGCGCGATCATGCTGGCAAGGCCAAGGACTGTAACGATGGTTTTCACGGCGTATTCTCCTGTTGCGCCCCCTTTGGGCTGACGTCTTTCGGCACGGGTGGAAACCGACGCCAGGCCGTCCCCTACCCTGACCGCGATCAACAGGCCGGGCGGCGGATGGTTCCCCTCCGCCGCTCGGTTCGTCGCATTCTGCCTATTATTTTTTCAGCGAATCCCGGATTTCCCGCAGCAGCAGAACCTCCTCGGAAGGCCCTTCGGCGGCTTCTTCGGGCTTCGCCATCACGCGATTGACGAGCTTCATCAACAGGAAGATGACGAAAGCCAATATGAGGAAATTGACGAAGACCGTCAGGAATTCACCCCATCCGAATGTCGCGACGCCCGCCGCCTTCAGATCGGCATAGCTTGCCGGATTGCCCTTGAAGCCCGCCGGAATGTCCCCCAGCCGGATGAAATAGCCGGAAAAGTCCGCCCCGCCGAACAAATAGCCGATCACCGGCATGATAAGGTCATCGGTCAGCGATTTGGTGATGGTGGCGAACGCGCCGCCGATGATGACGCCAACCGCCAGATCCATCACATTGCCGCGATTGATGAAATCCTTGAACTCGGAAACAAGACCCATGGCTAAACCTCTCGATTTCCTTTCGATGACGCACACATGCGCCGTTGCGCGCGATGGGACAACCGCCTATTTCAACGGGCGAAACATGAGCAGAGGATATTCCATGCCTAGCTTCCCCCGCCTTCGTGCCATTTTCCTGCCCGTGCTAGGCGCGCTCGCGCTGTCGGCCTGCGGGATCAACAGCGTCCCCGCCGCCGAAGAAGTCGCGAAGGCCAAATGGGCCGATGTGCAGGCGCAATATCAGCGCCGCTCCAACCTGATCGGCAACCTCGTCGCCACGGTGAAGGCCGCGGGCAAGCAGGAGCAGGACACGCTGGTCAAGGTGACAGAGGCCCGCGCCAGGGCGACCTCCGTGCAAGTCAGCGCCAACGACCTGTCCGATCCTGCCAAGGTGCAGCAGTTCCAGCAGGCGCAGGCGCAATTGTCGCAAGGGCTCGGTCGCCTGCTCGCCACGGTGGAGGCTTATCCCGACCTCAAGACCAACCAGAATTTCCTCGACCTGCAATCGCAACTCGAAGGGACGGAAAACCGCATCGCCGTCGCCATCCGCGATTATAATGAGGCCGTGCGCGCCTATAATACGCGCATCCGCACCTTCCCCGATGCGATCGGCGCGAAGCTGATCCATGGCGCCAAGCCCATGACCCCGTTCCAGGCGACCACGCCGGGCGCGGAAGAAGCGCCGAAGGTCGATTTCGGCAACTGACCCGATAATGTTTCGCCGCCTTCTCCTGATCCTGATGCTGCTGGCGTTCGCGCCGGTGGCGCAGGCGCAGACCTTCCCCAAGCTGACCGGCCGGGTGGTGGACGAGGCCGGGCTGCTGGCCCCCGCGCAGGAACAGGCGCTCGACCAGCGGCTCGCCGCGCTGGAGCAGCAGAGCGGGCGGCAGGTGGTGGTCGCGACCATCCCGGACCTTCAGGGCTATGACATTTCCGACTTCGGCTATCGGCTGGGCCGGGAATGGGGGATCGGCGACAAGGAGAAGAATGACGGCGCGCTGCTGATCGTCGCGCCCAACGAGCGCCGCGTCCGCATAGAGGTCGGCTATGGGCTGGAGGGCATATTGACCGACGCCCTCTCCTCCCAGATCATCCGCAACACGATCACCCCGCGCTTCAAGGCGGGCGACATGGCGGGCGGCATCGCGGCAGGCGCGGAGGAGATCGGCGCGCTGCTCGCTTTGCCTCCGGAGGAAGCGCAGGCCCGCGCGCAGGCCGCTGCGGCGCAGGAACGGCAGAGCGGCAGCGATGGCAGCACGGTGATGGCGATCTTCTGGATCGTCGTGCTCGTCATCGTCTTCGCCGCGATGGTCGCCGGACGGAGCAAGGGCGGACGCCGCTATCGCGGCGGCGCGGGGCCGGTCATCCTGTGGGGGCCTTCCGATCACGGCTGGCATGACAGCGGCTCCGGCTGGGGCGGAGGCGGAGGCTGGGGTGGCGGCGGTGGCGGTTTTTCGGGCGGCGGCGGCAGCTTCGGCGGCGGCGGCGCGTCAGGAGGATGGTGATGCGCCTTCACCTGAGCGAAGCCGACCATGACCGCGTCACCGCAGCCGTCGCGGAGGCGGAGAAGGAAACCGACGGCGAAATCGTCACCATCGTCGCGCGCCGGTCCGACGCCTATCATGATGCGGGATTGCATTGGGCCATCGGCGCGACTTTCCTTGGCCTATCGCTGGCGGCCGCCTTCCCCGCCCATCTGCGCGCTTTCGGTTCATGGCTGCTCAGAAGCTGGGATCATGAATTGCCCGACTGGCAGATGCTGACCGTCCTACTGGGCCTGCTGATCCTCGTCTTCCTCGCCGTCCGCTATGCGCTGGCGTGGATGCCGCTGCGGATGGCGCTGACGCCCGCGGCGACCAAGACGCGGCGCGTCCACCGGCGGGCCATGGCGCTGTTCCGCGCCGTCGCCCAGGGCCGAACCAAGGGGCGCACGGGCGTCCTCATCTACCTCTCACTGGACGAGCATCGCGCGGAAATCGTCGCGGACAGCGCCATCAATGAGAGAGTCTCCGCCGAAACATGGGGCGCCGCCATGGCCGCGATGATCGACGCGGTGCGCGACGGGCGGCCCGGCGAAGGCATGGCGTCGGCGGTGACGCAAGTGGGCGCGGTCCTCGCCGCGCACTTCCCCAAGAGCGCGGACAATCCCAATGAACTGCCCGACAGGCTGATCGAATTATGAGCGAACAGGATATGGCGGCGGCCGAAGAGACGATGTGGGCCGGCCGCTTCATCACCGCGAAGAAGCGCGGGCGATGGGAATATGTCGGTCGGGCGCGGAACATCAGGGCAGCCGTTATCCTCGCCATCGACGGGGATGCGGAGGGCCGCCACGTCATTCTGGTGGATCAGTTCCGCGTCCCGCTGGGCAGACGATGCATCGAATTGCCCGCTGGCCTCGTCGGCGACGAAGCGGCGGACGAGGACGCCACCGACGCCGCAGCGCGCGAACTGGAGGAAGAAACCGGATATCGCGCGGGCCGGATGGAGTCGCTGGGCGAATTTTACAGCTCACCCGGCATGGTGTCGGAAAGTTTCACGCTTTTCCGGGCGCACGACCTGCAAAAGACAGGGGACGGCGGCGGCGTCGATGGGGAAGACATCCACGTCCACCGCGTGCCCCTCGATGGACTGGCGGCGCGGATCGAGGCGTGGCGGAAGGAAGGCTATGCGATGGATGTGAAGCTGTTGCTTCTACTGGGCGCCGGGATGGTTGGTTAGGGGATTTCGGTTCGTCGGCTTTCGG
>JASGDV010000232.1:0-7424 GCA_049841255.1 Sphingobium sp. | reverse complement strand
CCGCCACCTGGCGGCCAACATGACGCTGGAGGACATGGAGCTGATCCTCAGCCCCATGGTCGAGGACGCGAAGGAAGCCATCGGCTCCATGGGCGACGACACGCCGCTCGCGGTCATTTCCGATAAGCCGCGCACGGTCAGCCATTTCTTCCGCCAGAATTTCAGCCAGGTCACCAACCCGCCGATCGACTCCCTGCGCGAACGGCATGTGATGAGCCTCAAGACGCGCTTCTCCAACCTCAACAACATATTGGAGAAGGGCGCGCAGAAGAATAACGTGCTGGTGCTGGAATCGCCGGTGCTGACTTCTTCCGAATGGGCCCGGCTGAAAGCGCATTTCGGCCCCGCCGTGGCGGAGATCGACTGCACCTTCCCGGCGGAGGGCGGGCAGGAGCAGCTTCGCGCCGCCATCGCCCGCATCCGCAATGAGGCGGAGCAGGCCGTGCGCGAAGGGCGGACGGAAATCTTCCTGACCGACGAAAAGGCCGACGCCGGCCATGTCGCCATCGCCGGCGTGCTGGCGGCGGCGGCGGTGCACACGCACCTCGTCCGCAAGGGGCTGCGCAGCTATGCGTCGATCAACGTGCGCTGCGCCGAGGCGCTCGACACCCATTATTTCGCGGTGCTGATCGGGGTGGGCGCGACCACGGTGAACGCCTATCTGGCCGAAGCGAGCATCGCCGACCGCCATGCGCGCGGCCTGTTCGGCGACCTGTCGCTGGACGAATGTTTCGAGCGTTACCGGATCGCGATCAACGAAGGTCTGCTCAAGATCATGTCCAAGATGGGCATCGCGGTCATCAGCAGCTATCGCGGCGGCTATAATTTCGAGGCGGTGGGCCTCAGCCGCGCGCTGGTCAACGATCTGTTCCCCGGCATGCCCGCCAAGATTTCGGGCGAAGGCTATCAATCGCTCCACTATAGCGCGAAGCTGCGGCACGACGCGGCCTATGATGGCGCGGTGGTGCGGCTGCCGGTCGGCGGCTTCTACCGCCAGCGCAACGGGGGCGAGAGCCATGCCTATTCGGCGCAGCTCATGCACCTGCTCCAGACTGCGGTGGCGACGGACAGCTATTCGACCTATCTGCAATTCTCGCGCGGGGTGCGGGATTTGCCGCCGGTCTATCTGCGCGACCTCATGGAGTTCAACTTCGCCCGCGAGGCGGTGCCGATCGACGAGGTGGAAGCGACCACCGAAATCCGCAAGCGTTTCGTGACGCCGGGCATGTCGCTGGGCGCGCTCAGCCCCGAAGCGCATGAGACGCTGGCCATCGCCATGAACCGCATCGGCGCGAAGGCCGTCAGCGGCGAAGGCGGCGAGGACGCGAACCGCTTCAAGCCCTATGAGAATGGTGACAACGCGAACAGCGTCATCAAGCAGATCGCGTCCGGCCGCTTCGGCGTCCACGCCGAATATCTGGGATCGGCCGAGGAGATCGAGATCAAGGTCGCGCAGGGCGCCAAGCCCGGCGAAGGCGGCCAGCTTCCCGGCTTCAAGGTGACGGAGTTCATCGCGAAGCTGCGCCATTCGACGCCGGGCGTGACGCTGATCTCCCCGCCGCCGCATCACGACATCTATTCGATCGAGGATCTGGCGCAGCTCATCTACGACTGCAAGATGATCAACCCGCGCGCGCGCGTCTGCGTGAAGCTGGTCAGCCAGGCGGGTATCGGCACCGTCGCGGCGGGCGTGGCGAAGGCCCATGCCGACGTCATCCTGGTCGCCGGGCATGTCGGCGGCACCGGCGCGTCGCCCCAGACCTCGATCAAATATGCGGGCACCCCGTGGGAAATGGGCCTGTCCGAAGCCAATCAGGTGCTGACGCTCAACGGCCTGCGGCATCGGGTGAAGCTGCGGACCGACGGCGGGCTCAAGACCGGTCGCGACATCGTGATCGCCGCGATCCTGGGCGCGGAGGAGTTCGGCATCGGCACGCTCTCCCTCGTCGCCATGGGCTGCATCATGGTGCGCCAATGCCACAGCAACACCTGCCCGGTGGGCGTCTGCGTTCAGGATGAGCGCCTGCGCCAGAAGTTCACCGGCACGCCGGAGAAGGTCATCAACCTCATGACCTTCATCGCCGAGGAAGTGCGCGAAATCCTCGCGCGGCTGGGCTTCCGCAGCCTTGACGAAGTGATCGGGCGGACCGAGCTTCTGAAGCAGGTCAATCGCGGGGCCGAGCATCTCGACGACCTGGATCTCAATCCCATCCTCGCCAAGGTGGACGCGCCCGACGAGCAGCGGCGCTTCTCTCTGAACGCGTGGCGGAACGAAGTGCCCGACAGCCTCGACGCGCAGATGATGAAGGACGCCCGCGCCGTGTTCGAACGGGGCGAGAAGATGCAGCTCACCTACACGGTGCGCAACACCCATCGCGCCGTGGGCACGCGTCTGTCGGCGAAGATCACCGAGAAATTCGGCATGTCCTCGCTGGCGGACGGGCACCTGACCGTGCGGCTGCGGGGCAGCGCGGGCCAGTCGCTGGGCGCGTTCCTGTGCAAGGGCATCACGCTCGAAGTCTTCGGCGACGCCAACGACTATGTGGGCAAGGGGCTGTCGGGCGGCACGATCATCGTGCGGACGACCGTGTCCAGTCCCCTCAGCAGCAAGGACAACACCATCATCGGCAACACCGTCCTCTATGGCGCGACCAGCGGCAGGCTGTTCGCGGCGGGTCAGGCGGGCGAGCGTTTCGCGGTGCGCAATTCCGGCGCGCAGGTCGTGGTCGAAGGCTGCGGCGCGAACGGCTGCGAATATATGACTGGCGGCACGGCGGTCATCCTGGGGCGCACCGGCGCGAATTTCGGCGCGGGCATGACCGGGGGCATGGCTTTCATCCTCGACGAGGACGGCAGCTTCCCGGAACAGGCGAACCCGGAAAGCATCGTCTGGCAGCGTCTGGAAAGCGCGCATTGGGAAGCGGAGCTGAAGGCGCTGATCGCGCAGCATGCGGTGGCGACCGACAGCAAATGGTCGAACACGGTGCTGGACGATTGGGACCGCTGGCGGCGTACCTTCTGGCAGATTTGCCCGAAGGAGATGGTGAACCGTCTCGCCCATCCGCTGAGTGATGCCCCGGCGGAGGTGGTCGCCGCCGAATGAGGCTTCACGGCTGAGTGGCGACTATCGTCGGACGGACCTGAACCGGAGGCGATTGCGGTGATGCGGCGGGAGAAGCTTCTTCTCCCGCCGCGAATCTTTCCGCCTCGGGTGGAAGCCTGAACGCGGCGGGCGACGGGGCTTCGACCGGCGCGCCGGGGCCTTCATCGGACGCCATATAGTCCTGCACGACAGGATCGCTGCTACCCTGGATCATGCCGTCGGGGTCCCATGCGCCCTGATCCATCATCATCTGCCGTTCGGCCAGCGTGGGGCCGCAGCCGGTGCAGCGAATCACCTCCGGCCTTTTTTCGGTTTCGGTGGAAAGCGGGCTGCCCAGGGCATCGGCGGACTCCGATGCTTCGGCCTGCGCAAGTGTCAGCGGCCTTGGCGGTGTAGTGGGTGTAGTGACGAAATGGCCGAGACCCATGCCCAGCAGGATGGCCGCGCCGGTGGCGCTGCCGCCTGCTATCCAGAAGCGTCTTGCCATCGTCGCACCTTCCCGTCGCGCCTGCTCCCGGCAATCGTAACGCTTATGCAGATCGGTTGTTGCATGGGGGCAAAGCCTTTGCTAATGGCCGCCTCCTACCAAGGCACCGGCCCCGCCGGTTCCCCGGAAATGTGCGGTCGTGGCGGAATTGGTAGACGCGCAACGTTGAGGTCGTTGTGGCCGAAAGGCCGTGGAAGTTCGAGTCTTCTCGACCGCACCATTTCGGTCCAAAACCGCGAGTCCCTAGCACCGCCGCCTCTACGCCAGAGGCGGCGGTGAGGGTTCGCAGCAACTCGGTGAGCGTGCCACGGATTCGCACGTCCTTCTTGCTGAACACCTCGACCCGCTGCGCCATCGCCCGAATATAGCTTCGCGCGTATGAGCCATCATCGTGGCGAAGCTTGCGCTTGGCGACCAGTGCGAACTCATGAAGGCTCCCGACCGTGATCTCCGGGCTGATCCGCTCGATGTGCGCTACCGCGCGCTCGGCATCGCCTCTGGCCTAGTCGCGGATCGTGGTCAGTTCCGCGATCCGGCCCTTGAGCGACGGATCGCCCATATCGACCAATCCATTCTCGATCGCCTCATAGAGCCGGGAGAGCTTGGTATCTGCCTCCGTCGCCCGGCGCTCCATTTCGGCGACGTGCTGGCGGCGCTCCGTCACCCAATCATCTCGCCGGGAAATCAGATGGTCCAACATCACTTCAAGCCGTGCCGGATCGAGCAGTCGCTGCTCCAGATGCTCGATCACCGCCTCGTTCAGCTGGTCCATCGGCAGAGAGACGCCGGGGCACCCCGTCTTCCCCTTCGTGGCCTTGGTCGCGCAGGTGTAATAGCGATACTCACGGCCGCTCCCGCTGGTGCCCGTGCGTAGCGTCATGGCGCCGCCACAGCAGGCGCAGAAGCAAATGCCCGTCAGCAGCGTCGATCCGCCCACCGCGCGCGGCGGCATCATCTTCGGGCTGCGCGCTTTCAGGGATCGCTGCACGGCCTCGAACTCCGCCACCGATACGATCGGCGGTGTCTCCATGATGGCATGTTCCTCGGCGGGCTTCGCGCGGCCCTTCTTCACGTCATAGGTGTTGAAGCGGTGCTGGCTGATATAGGTCGTGCGCGTGAGCACCTGATGCACCATGCCCTTGCCCCAGCGTCCGCCATAGCGGGTGCGGATATTGTTCTCGTTGGGCCAGCACGCGATCGCCATGACCCCCACGGACCGCGTCTGTCGGCGCCCTCCAGCGCGAGGCGGAAAATCCGCCGCACCGTCTCCGCATGGATCGGGTCGATTTCGAGCTTCTTCTTGATTTTCGCGCCGCGCTTTTCGGCCTCGACCACACGATAGCCGATCGGCGGGCGCGCGCCGTTCCAGAAACCCTGGCGCGCATTCTCGTTTATGGCGCGCAACGTATGCTTGGCGGTTTCCTTCGACTGATACTCGTCGAACAGTGTCATGATCCGGCGCATCATCTCGCTCGCCGGATCATCGCCGAGAACCTGCGTGATCGAGACGAGCTGGACGCCGTTCTTCGCCAGCTTGCACACATAGAACTCGAACTGGAACTGATCGCGGAAGAAGCGCGAGCAGCTATGGACGACCACGACATCGAACGCGGGCGGCTTTTCCGACACCGCGTCGATCATATCCTGGAAAGCGGGGCGGCGATCATCGGTGCCCGTGACGCCCGGCTCGACGAACTCGACCGCGACTTCCCAGCCTTTCGAGAGGCAATAGGCTTCCAACTGGCGGTGCTAGTCGGGAATCGACAGATCATGCTCAGCCTGACGGGGCGTTGAGACGCGCAGGCAGAGCGCGGCTCGCTGCGCCGTTTGCTGGGCTGGGTCTTGCGAGGTTGCGAGAGCGGCGTTCGTCATGGTTCGACCAATCTTTGAATGACGTGCATCGGCAGCACGAGGCGTCGGGAATCGAGCAGGCGCACGAAGCCATTGCCTTCGTAGAAGGCGGCCGCGCGGTCGTTGATGGCGTCCACGACGAGCATCGACGAACCCGCCGTCGCCGCCGTCAGCCACGCGCGGCGCAGGGCATCGGCGATCAGCACCGCGCCAAGTCGTTCGCCCTGCCGCGCTTCGGACACGGCAAGCTGGCCGATGAGTGTGGCGGCGACGAGCGGGTAGCGCGGGACATGCTTCCGCGCCGCTGCCGGAATATCGCCTTGCGCGATGCTCGCCTGGCTAAGCGTATAATAGCCGAGAATGACGCCGGGACTGGTGCGCTCGGCGAGAACGAACACGCCGGCCGAGCGGCGGCGCATGTCTTGGCCAGCCTGACTTCTCAGATACCGATCGAGGCTGTCGACGCCGCAGGCAAATCCGTCCCGGTCATGGTGCGGCCCCAACTGCTCGACCTGCAAGTCTCCCTGCGCCGTCATGGTCAGGGCGCAACCCGGCGCCTGTGCTCGTCGAAGGCGCGGATCAGCCGTTCGCTCGGCTCGGGCGGATTGATGAGCGCATCGAAGAACGTTGCGCGGTCGCGATCCGACAACACGAGCGTTTCATGCTCGGCGATCGTGCGCCGCGCCGTGTCCGCCAGCGCGGTCACGCAGAAATCGCTGACCTTGCGCCGCGTGAGGTGAGCGGCGCGCTCGATCAAATCCTTCGTCTCTTCGTCGATACGGAAGCCGAGCCGCTCGATGCGATTGGCTCTGGGTGCTTCCTTCACGGCCTGTTTACGCGGCATAGGATTGACTCCTGATCGATCCGATTCTGCTACAATGTGAGTCATTTTGACGAACAATTCAACCCCCTTTCCCATAGCCACTTCACGGGAGCGACCCACCAAACAGCGCATCGAGTTCCTCGCGCAAATGGCCTTCGAGCACCCGCAATTCGGCATCGCCGACAGGAACCTGCTCGGGCCAGTCGTCCGTGACAATGATCGGCTCCCTAGCCGCACTGCTGCGCGCCGACGCGCGCGTCGGTTGCGGCTGCATATAGTCGTGGAGGTCTTCCAGACGGCGGGGCGCGCTATGGCGACGTTTGCGAGGTAGTGGCATATGCTCAAGCTGCCGCGTGCCCCGCTGGAATCCAGCAAAATCGCCATTGGACGCGCTTGCGGGAGAGTGCAGTCACGGCGGCTGGATTCGGCGCGCGGCGGCGCAAGACGGAATTAGCGAACCGTAGCGTAGCAGAGATAAGTGCTCACGGCGGGATCACGGATGCCCGGCGCAATCCGATTTGCTATCCTTCGGCACATGGACTCGCGGACAGACATTGATGACCGCCGAATCGACGAGGCGGTGCTCGCCCTGTTGTGGCTGAACCTCAACGTCACCGGCACGGCCTGGAAGGGCTTCGACTGGAATGCGATGAATCGGCTGCACGAGCGCGGACTGATTTCCGATCCGGTGTGCAAGGCGAAGTCCGTCTGGCTGACCGACGAAGGCATGGCCGAGGCAGAGCGACTGTTCGCCGAGTTGTTCTCCCGGCGCTGATCCGTCCCTGGCGACATGGAAGGCGTAACCGGCCATTGCCGTGGCCTGCCGCATAGTGCCTCGTTACCGGGTGCATCCTTGTCTGGTCTCCTGCCTGCCTGAGCGGTCCTCACGGCCTCCCTCATGGCGTGATCTGATCGGGTCCACCTGTCGGCGCAACGGCGCCGGGCCGCTTTTTTCCGCCGCCTTCGCCTTTGCACCGCGAAGCAAAAAAGCGGCCCTTCGGCCGTCCATGGCCGCAAGCCCACCCCGCCGCGCGAGCGCGACGGGAAGGGCAGCGGTGCGCCGCCGACTGTCCCCGATCCACGAACCGCCACTAGGACGGATCGACATTCAGCGTAGCCAGAGCATGGTGGCGGCGAGGCATACGAAGCCGATGAAGTGG
>JASGDV010000231.1:0-32599 GCA_049841255.1 Sphingobium sp. | reverse complement strand
GGGATTGGCTTCCGGCGATGCCGGGACCATCAAAATAAAATGGAAGAGGATGCAGGATGAAGCGTTTCATGTGCCTGGCTCTCATGCCGGCTTTTGCCTTGGCGGCGTGTCAGTCCGGCAGGCAGGTGGACGCTTCCGATGCCATGCTCCGCGATCCCGACCCGGCGACATGGCCGACCTATGGCGGGACCTATGACGAGCAGAGGCATTCGTCCCTCGATCAGATCAACAGCGGCAATGTCGGCCAGCTGGGCGTCGCCTGGAGCTATGAGATGAAGACGGACCGGGGCGTCGAAGCGACCCCGATCGTCGCCGACGGGGTCATGTACGTCACTTCGGCCTGGTCCGTCGTCCATGCGCTCGACGCCGCGACCGGCAAGGAATTATGGACCTATGATCCGCAGGTCGACCGCGCGCGCGGCGTGGACGGATGCTGCGATGTCGTGAACCGGGGCGTGGCCCTCTATGGCGGCAAGGTCTTCGTCGGCGTGTTCGACGGGCGGCTTGAGGCGCTGGACGCCAAATCGGGCAAGCGGCTCTGGTCCACGGTGACGGTCGACCAGACAAAGCCCTATACGATCACCGGCGCGCCGCGCGTGGCGGACGGCCTTGTGTTCATCGGCAATGGCGGTGCGGAACTGGGGGTGCGCGGCTATCTTTCGGCCTATGACGCTGATAGCGGCAAGCTGGTCTGGCGTTTCTACACCACGCCCAATCCCGACAAGAAACCGGATGGAGCCGCATCCGACGAGGCGCTCAAGAGCAAGGCCAACGCCACATGGGGCGACAAGGGCGAATGGCGGAGCGCGGGCGGTGGCGGGACCGTATGGGATTCCATCGTCTACGATCAGGTCAACGACCAGATCATCTTCGGCGTGGGCAATGGATCGCCCTGGAACGCGGAAGTGAGAGACCCCGAAGGCAAGGGCGACAATCTGTTCCTGTCCTCCATCGTCGCGGTGGATGCCCGCACCGGCCGGTATAAATGGCATTTCCAGACCACGCCGCGCGACCAGTGGGATTATACCTCGACGCAGCCGATCATGCTCGCCGACCTGCCGCTGGGCGTGGACGGCAAGCCGCGCCGTGTCGTCATGCAGTCGCCCAAGAACGGCTTCTTCTACATTCTGGACGCGGCGACCGGCGCGTACCTTTCAGCCAAGCCGATCAGCCGGGTGACCTGGGCGACGGGCGTGGACGCGCAGGGCCGGGCGCAGGTTTCCTCCGCCGCCCGCTATTCGTCGCGCGCTTCGGCGACCATCCTGCCGGGACCTTTCGGCATCCATAACTGGCATCCCATGGCCTATGACCCGAAACAGGGGCTGGTCTATATTCCCGCGCAGGAAATCCCCCTCGAATATGTCGAGGACAAATTGTTCGGCCGGAAGCCGACCAAATGGAACAATGCGGTCGACATGGGCCATGGCGTGCCGCTCGATCCGCCCATCGGAATCCAGAAGGCGATACGCGCCACGCTGAATGGACGGCTTATCGCCTGGGACCCGATCAAGCAGCAGGCGCGCTGGTCGGTGCCCTATGACAGGCCGTTCAACGGCGGCGTGCTGTCGACCGCCGGCGGGGTGGTGTTTCAGGGCACGGCAGGCGGTGAGTTCATCGCTTATGACGCCGCCGATGGAAAGAAGCTCTGGTCGGCGCCGGTTTATGCCGGGGCCGTGGCGGGGCCGGTCACCTATCGGATCGGCAAGGATCAATATGTGGCGATCACGACTGGATGGGGCTCAGGCTTCGCGTTGTTCGCGGGCTATGCCTTTCCCCAGAAAGTCGGGCGGATTCCCGGCCGGGTGGTGGTGTTCAAGCTGGGCGGCACGGCGAAACTCGAAAAGCCCGCCATCGCATCGGTCGACGCCACGCCCAAGGCGAAGCCGTTCGGCGATAAGGCGATGCTGGAGCAGGGATTGGTCGACTATCATCGCAACTGCCAATATTGCCATGGAGTGATGGCGGTTTCGTCGGGCATTCTGCCGGACCTCCGCTGGTCCCCGGCAAGCGGCGATCCGGAAGTCTGGAATCAGGTCGTGCTGGGCGGCGCGCTCGCGGCCAACGGCATGGTGTCCTTTAAGCATGAATTGAGCCGGGAAGATGCCGAAGCGATCCGGGCCTATGTGGTGCATCAGGCGAACCACAGGTTGGACGACTGATCGGAAGGCGCGGCGGCCGGATGGATGTCCGGCCGCCTTATCGGGCCAGTTCCCCCAGCAGGTGATGCCGCTCGATCGTCTCCTTGAGGATCGCGGAGATCACGTCGCCGACGGCTTGATTGGCGGCTGAAACGGGGCGGCCCCTTTTCCGGGTCAGATAGGCCTTGTGCGTCAATGTGGGATTGACGATGGGGATGAGGATGATTTCCCCGCTTTCTATCTCCTTCACTGCGGCCGCCTGCGGAAGGATGGTATAGGCGCTGGCCCGGGTCGTCATGGAAATGATGTTCTGAAGGGAATCCAGTTCGTAATTGACGTTGAACTCGATATTCTGGGACTTGGCGATCCGTTCCAGATGGTTGCGCAAGCCGTTTTTCCGGTTCGGCAGGACAAGGGGCAGCGTCGCGATTTCCTGAAAATCGATCGGTTTGGCCGCTATATTCCGGCTGTCCCTTTCCGGATCGGGCCAATTGTCCGCGGCGGAAAACAGGAAAAGGGGTTCCTCGAAAAGGAATGTCGTGTCGCAGTTGCTATAGTCGTTGCCCTGATAGCAAATCCCGACATCCAGCCGTTCTTCCAATATTTCTTCCAGAACATTGGCGGATAATGCCTCCAGCATGGTCAACTGGATGTCGGGATATTCGCATTTGATGGTCTCGGCCAGCGAAACGCCCAGCAGGCTGGCCATCATCGGCGGCAGGCCCAGCGAAACGCGCCCGCTCTTGTTGCCTCCCAACTGCCTTATCGCATTCAGCTTGTTGTCGACGTCCAGCACGATGTCCCTGGCATATCCGGCCAGGGCATGTCCGGCCTCGGTCAATTCTATGCCCTTGCCGGTTCGCAGGAACAGCGTGACTCCCAGCTCCGTTTCCAGCCGGGACACCACCTGGGACAAGGAGGGTTGCGCGACGCCCAGCTTCGAAGCAGCGGTCGTGATGCTGCCGCATTCCGTGATCGCCGCGAAATAGCCCAATTGCCGCAGCTCGATCCGGATGTCCTTGGGGTGCGGCAAGTTCATGGATTTTCCATCCTGCATCCTCTCTGTCGCACCAGTTAAAGGGCTGCCGCGCAAATAGCGAGAGTGAAGTGGCACGCGTCGCGGGGGATATATTCCATTCCGTCCAAGCAGTCAGGCTATGATCCCCATAGCCGCGCCGGCATGTCGCGTGTCTTGAAAAAGGCTGCGGCGGATGATGCTATGCATCTGCACAAGACCGGCCCCGCAAAACGCCATTCTGAAATGGCGTCGCATCTCATCCATGGCCGGATCGATATAAGAACAGAATGCGGAGGGGAGTGGGAATTGCGGAACGGGCTCATTCAATTTCGGTCGCTTGCCCTTGTGCCGCTGCTTCTCGCCATGGCGGGATGCGGGAAGTCGGGCGATCCGGTCAGGACTTCACCCGATTCCGTCGATAATGCCCTGTTGAGCGACGCCAGCGATGGCCGGAACTGGCCCGGTTACGGGCGGACCTATGGCGAACAGCATTTCAGCCCCCTGAGCGAGATCGACAGCAGCAACATATCGAAACTGGGGCTGCTCTGGTCACTGGACTTGCCGCCGGGGAATGCCGCGACCATTCCCGTCGCCGTCGATGGCGTGCTTTATTTCGCGGCGGGGCTGAGCGTCGTGCGGGCGGTGGATGCCGGCACGGGCAAGCTTCTATGGACTTATGACCCGAAGGTCGCGGAGGTCGCGGGGCGCAAGATGCGGCAGGGCTGGGGAAGCCGCGGCATCGGCTATTGGGACGGGAAGGTCTATGTCGGGACGGGCGACGGCCGCCTGATCGCCCTCGACGCCCGCAACGGCAAGCCTGTCTGGAGCGCCCTGACCGTCGGCAAGGATGACGGCCGTTATATCACCGGGGCGCCTCGTCTGTTCGACGGCAAGGTGATTATCGGCCATGGCGGGGCGGATTCCGCTGACGTGCGCGGTTACGTCACCGCCTATGACGCGGCGACCGGGCGGCAATTGTGGCGCTTCTACACCGTTCCCGGAAATCCGGCGAACGGGTTCGAGGACAAGGCGCAGGAAATGGCGGCCAGAACGTGGTCGGGCCAGTGGTGGAAATATGGCGACGGCGGGACCGTGTGGAACGCCATGACCTATGATGCCGACACCGACAGCATCCTCATCGGCACCGGCAACGGCGCGCCGTGGAACTATCAGATCCGCAGCGAAGGGAAGGGCGACAATCTCTTCCTCACGTCCATCGTGGCGCTGGATGCGAAAACGGGTGCCTATAAATGGCATTATCAGATCAATCCGGGGGAGATGTGGGATTATAACGCCGCGATGGACATCCACCTCGCCGAGATCGATGTGGACGGGAAAAAGCGGAAAGTCGCCATCACAGCGCCCAAGAACGGCTTCCTCTATGTGATCGACCGGACGAACGGAAAGCTGCTTTCCGCTACGCCGATCGCCAGGATCACATGGGCATCGGGCATCGACCTCAAGACCGGGCGGCCCATCGAAATTCCCGGCGCGCGTTTCCCCGGCGGCAAGGATTTCGAGATGTGGCCCAGCACCCACGGCGCGCATAGCTGGACGCCATCGGCCTACAGTCCGCAGACCGGCCTCGTCTACATCCCGGTCATGGAACGCGGTTACATCATGGGTGATCGGGGCGTCGATCCGAAGAACTGGAAGAGGCCGCAGGGCTTTGGTTATGATCTGGGCATCAATATCGATTTCAATGTCAAAAATCCGCTCAATGATACGTCCTGGCTCGTCGCGTTTGATCCGGTCGCGAAGAAGCAGGTCTGGCGGCTCAAGACCTATTCCTCATGGAATGGCGGCGTCATGGCCACGGGCGGCAATCTGGTCTTTCAGGGCCAGTTGAATAACCAGTTCGTCGCCTATGAGGCGAAGACGGGCGCCAGATTATGGAATTTCGACGCCCAGGCTCCGGTCATTTCCGCACCGATCTCCTATTCCGTCAATGGCCGCCAGATGGTGACCGTCATCGTGGGCATGGGCAGCAGCGTCAGCATGGCCGGGAAATTCCCCAACGATTATCTGTCGCAGCCTCGCCGGGTTCTGACCTTCGCTCTGGGCGGCACGAAAGTTCTGCCCGCTGCGCGCCCTTATCATGCGCAAGCGGTGGACGACCCCTCCTACAAGCCCGACGCTGCCCTGGAGGGTGCGGGCATGGGGCTGTTCTTCAAGCATTGCGCCATCTGTCATGGCGGGGGCGCCATATCCGGAGGCTTCGCGCCCGATTTGCGGACGTCGTCGATTCCGCTGACGGACGATGTTTTCAAAAATGTTCTCGTCGACGGCGCACTGGTTTCGAACGGGATGCCCCGGTTCGAGGAATTGTCGCGGGCCGAGCGTGATGCGCTGCGCCAATATATCCGGTCACGGACAGCGGCGTTGCGGAACGATCCTTCCTGATCGGAGATGGAAGGAAATAACTATCCTGCAATTATCGTGCCAGACGTCATGAGGTGAGGATAGTATCCGGGGCGGATTTTCGCGTATTTCAAGCGATTTAAGTCATTCCTATTGCCCTCATAGCTCTCATGCCGCGTGATGGATCGGCGGCTTTAAAGGGTGGATAATTCGGGATAATACGGAATGTAAGGAATAATAATTGATTTGGAGGATGTTGAAATGGGGGTGAAGTCTTTCCCTGATCGTATCAAATTCGCGCGGCGCTGCGCATTGAGCGCGATGACATCGCTCGTCGCGATTTCCTGGTCCGGTTCCGCCATGGCCCAGAGTGAGGATGCATCGCGCGAGCCCATCAGTCGGCAGGACGCTTCGGATATCATCGTCACCGCGCGTCAACGGGCCGAAAGCGTCCAGAATATTCCCGTCGCGGTGTCGGCCTATTCCGAAAAGCAGTTGGAAACCTACGGCATGTCGGGTCTGGAGAAGATCGCGGATTCGACGCCCAACCTCATCATCGCGCGCGGCAGCAGCGGCGGCGGCGTGGACATCCGCATCCGCGGCATCGGTTCGTCGTTCAGCAGCGTGGGGATCGAGCAATCGGTCGCGGTCGTGGTCGATGGCGCCTTCTACGCCAAGGGACGCATCATCAACGAAGCCTTTGTCGATGTGGGCCAGGTCGAGGTCATGAAGGGGCCGCAGGCGCTGTTCTTCGGAAAGAATGCGACGGCTGGCGTCATTTCCATCAGCACGAAGGACCCTGGGCCGGATCTGGAGATTCAGGCGCGCACGGGTTATGAATTCAGGGCGCATACGATCAACGGCGATCTGGTCGTTTCGGGGCCATTGTCGGAAACCCTGGGTGCGCGCCTGTCGGTTTCCGGCAGTTCCATGGACCGGGGCTATATCCGCAACATCGCTGGAGAAGGTCCCTATACCGCTTTCGATGTTGCCACCGGCACGTCGACGACCTTCGTCAATCCCGCGCCGGACAAATGGTCTCCCCGGTCCAAGAACATCACGGGCCGCCTGACGCTGAAATATACGCCTACCGATGAACTGACCGTCAGGCTGAAGACCAGCTACAGTCGGGATCGGGACAATGGTTCGACCTGGAACAGCATCCTGGCCTATTGCCCCGTCAACAATCATTCGCAATTCGATCCGTCCTTCGAATGCGGACGCCGCCGCGTCAACGCGCAGCGCGGATTGCCGCCCGAAATCGCCAAGGAAATTCCGTGGGGAGATCGCCATGGCGGGCAGAATTACAATGATTATGACGCCTTCCAGTCGACATTGGGGATCGATTACGACACTTCCACGCTGTCGGTCCGTTCCATCTCCAACTATCAATGGTCCCGCAATCTGCGCCTTGGCGACTATGATTTCACCCCGGCGGACGGCGTTCCTTCCACCGAGAAGGTCAAGTGGCGCGCGCTATCCCAGGAAGTGCGCGTCCTGACCAAGTTCGACGGTCCGCTCAATGTCATGGTCGGCGGCCTGTTTCAGGATACGAAGCTCGATTATACCAACTACATCGCCTTCTTCGCATTGCGTGACACGTCGGCGCCCGCGGGCTTCGAATCGGCGGGTCTGGACAAGCTGTCCTATACTGACGGCCGCACATGGTCCGGCTTCGGTCAGGCGATCTGGACGGTGACGCCGCAGATCGAACTGACGGGCGGCGTGCGGTACACGCATGAAACGAAGCAGTCGCAATTCGTTCATTCCATCGTCAATCCGGGCGTCGCCGCGATTGCCGTGGGGAATGTGCCCATCGTTGCCGATCAGAAGTTCACCAACTGGTCGCCTGAATTCGCGGCGACCTGGAAGCCTTCGCCGGATCTGACGATCTATGCGGCCTACAAGCAGAACTTCAAGTCGGGCGGCTTTTCCAACGGCACACTCTACACGCCCACCACCTTGCCGGGCGACCTCAGCTTCGCGCCGGAAAAGGTGAAAGGCGTGGAAGGCGGGATCAAGGGCAAGACGCTGGACGGCAACCTGCGGTTCGATCTGACCTTGTTCTCCTACAAATATCGCAACCTTCAGATCGATTTCTTCGACGCGGCCCGGACGGCCTATGAAACCACCAATATCGGCAGTTCGCGGACACGCGGGGCCGAACTGGCGCTGAACTGGACGCCGCCTGTGGAGGGGCTGCAATTCAACGCCAACCTCAATTATAACGACGCCAAATATCTCAACTTCATCGGTCCCTGCTATACGGGGCAGACGATTGCCCAGGGATGCAACATCACCCTGCCCAACGGCCGGCTGCGGCAGGACCTGAGCGGCGCGAAGCTGCCTCTCGCTCCCAAGTGGAGCGGATCGCTGGGCGTCGATTATCAGGTCGATCTGGGCGCCGCCATCATGACGCTCGCCACGCAGGCGCGTTATAGCGGCGCTTATCTGGTCTCCGGCTTCGGCAGCGACCTGAAGCAGAACAAATATGTGAATCTGGACGCGACCATCGGATTCAGGACGCCAGACGACAAATGGCAGTTCGCCCTGATCGGCCGCAACCTGACCAACCGTTTCGTCATGACCAGCAATTTCGAAGGTCCGCTGACGGGAACCGCCGCCGGTCAGACTTCCGGCATCCTTTCCGATCAGGTGGTGTCCATCGCCAATCCGCGCACCGTTCAGGCGCAGATCACCTGGCGATATTGACGGGATGCGCGGGCGGCTCCTTTGGGAGCGGTCCGCGAATCCATGAATGAGATGGCGAAGCGATGGCGTCGCGTCCGGTTGGCGGGGGCGGCGCCATTATGTGTCGGGCGGGCCCCGGCATCCGTTCGTCTATGCCCTCCATAGCCGGGCATGGACTGGATATCGGGATGGAGAAGAGTAGAGTCGTCGCACGATAATCGAGGGGTGAGGAAGTCTTGATGGAAGGGTGAAAAAGCGTTCGCTTCGCTGTCGCCACCTTCCTTCGCCATGATGTCCATCATGCCTGCCGGGCCGGGAGATAATATACATAAATGCTGTTGGAATCGTCTTCCTGTCAGGACGCGATACTTGATCCGGATTTGCCGATCATAGATCCGCATCATCATATCTGGACCGCGGCGCACGGAAAATATGACTATATGATGCCGGAATTATTGGCGGATGTCCGCGCCGGCCATAATATCGTCAAGACTGTCTATTGCGAATGCCGCCAATCCTACCGGCCTGACGGTCCGTCCGAATTGCGGCCGGTGGGCGAAACGGAATTCGTCATCGACGCAGTGTCGCGCGGCCGTGAGGATCGCACGGGCCTGTGCGAAGGGCTGGTGATGCATGCCGACCTGATGCTGGGCGCGGCCGTGGCTGCGGTGCTGGACGCCCATGTCGCGGTGGCGGGCAGCCGGTTGAAAGGCATCCGCCAGATCGTGGCGCATGATCCTTCGCCGCAGGTGCGCTCCTTCGTGCCGCGCGCGGGCCTGCTTTCGGAACCGGCGTTCCGGGAAGGGGTGAGGACGCTGGCGCGCCATGGCCTGGTTTTCGAGACATTCGTCTTTCACGGGCAACTGGCGGAACTCGCCGCCCTGGCCGATGCCTGCCCGGACGCCGCGATCGTCGTCGACGCGCTGGGCGGACCTTTGGGGGTCGGCCCCTATAAGGACCGGCGGGACGAGGTGTTTCCGCAGTGGCGCCGCGACATCGCCGCACTGGCGGAACGGCCCAATGTGCTGATCCATATAGGGGGCTTCGGCGCGAAGATGTTCGGCTTCGGCTTCCATAAGGCGGACCGCCCGGCGACGGAGGATTTCGCGGCGGCATGGCGGCCCTATCTGGAAAGCTGCCTTGCTGCCTTCGGCGCCGAACGATGCATGCTGACGAGCAATTTCCCGGAGGACGGATCATCCATCAGCTATCGCCAGCTCTGGAATGTTTTCAAATATCTGTGCCGCGATTTTCCAGCCCATGAAAAGGCGCGGTTGTTCAGCGAAACATCGAAAGCCACCTACCATTTATAGGCAAGGACAGGCCGCCGTGAAGACCCGGCGCCTGCTCAAGGGATATGTGTCATGGACGTCATGGAAATCGACGAAATCAAAGCCGCGATCGATTATGAGCGCAGCCGCAAGGGGCCGCCCGAAGGCTTTCCCGGCATGCCCGAAATCCCGCCGCGCCGCTATACCGATCCGGATTTCTACCAGCTTGAACTGAAGCATGCCTGGCGCAAGTCCTGGCTCTATGCGATCCATGGCGATGAAGTGCCCGAACCGGGCAGTTTCATGCGCTGGAACCTGATGGGCGAGCCGTTGCTTTTCGTGCGCGGCCAGGATGGCGTGGTGCGGTGCTTCTACAACACCTGCCGCCATCGCGGCGCGCCGATCACCACGGAAGACAGCGGCAACGCCAGAGGTTTTTCCTGCGGCTATCATGGCTGGACCTATAATCTGGCGGGCGATCTGATCCGGGTGCGCGACCAGCGGGATTTCGTCGGCCTCGACATGAGCTGCCGTTCGCTGATCCCGGTCCGTTGCGAAAGCATCGGCCGCTATGTCTTCATCAATCTGGAAGATAATGGCCAGTCGCTCGACGACTATCTGGGCCGCTCAGCCGATCTTCTGAAGCTGCATCAGCCCGACACGCTGCGTCTGGTCGCGAAGCAGACCTATCATGTCAAATCCAATGTGAAGGTGCTGCTGGAGGCTTTCCTCGAATCCTACCATATCAAATCCATCCACAACAATACGGTCGACCGCTTCCTGGATCATCGCGGCGTCGTCATCAACATGTGGTCGAACGGACATTCCCAGATGATCACGCCCTACAGGTCCGAAAGGATCGGCTGGGTCGATCCGGGCACGGTGGGCCTGCCGGTGATGGACAATGTCAGCGAGCTTTTGCGGACATCCACGCTTCAGACGATGTTCTATCCCAATTTCATGATCGCCTGGGCGGAAGCGGGCAGTCCGGCGATGGTCTTCTGGCCCGCCGGGCTCGACAGATCGGTGTGCGAAGTGCACTGGTTCGCCCCTTCCTGGGGCGACGGCCCGCGCCCGGAGGTCTGGGATCTCCGGCTGCGCAATTTCGAACGCATCCTGATGGAGGACGTCATGTTCCAGGAAGGGATACAGCGTTCGCTTGAATCGCACGGCTACAAGGGCAGCATGCTGAGCTATCAGGAACGGCGCATCTATCATTGGCATCAGGAAGCCGACCGGCGCATCGGCAAGGACGTCCCCGAAGAGCTGCGCGTCGCGCCGGTTCTGGACCCCTATATCGAAGAGGGCTGACGGCCAAGATCATGAACGCCCCCATCCGCCCGCCTGCATGAAGTGAGATCGATGACTCTGACCGCCACATTGAATCCCCTGTTTTCGCGGGATTACTGGACGCTGCCCGCCTTGCTGGAATTGCGGGCAAGGGAAAATGCCGACAAACCGTTCCTGCAATGGACGCATGACGAAGCGCCGATCGGTTTCGCGGAGGCCAACAGGCAGGCGAACCGGATCGCCCATGGCCTGATGGCGCACGGCATCGCGAAGGGGGATCGGATCGTTTTCTTCATGGGCAATTCGCTGGCCCATGTCTTCTGCTGGTTCGCCTGTTCCAAGGTCGGGGCCGTGGACGCGCCGATCAACACCGCCTTCACCGGCGATTTCCTGTCGCACCAGTTCAACCTGTGCAAGGCGCGTTACGCCGTGGTGGACGAGGAACTGGTGCCCGAAGTGGCGCGGGTGCGGGAAAAGCTGGCCCATCTGGAAGTGCTTTTCGTGGTCGGCGATCCGGCGCGGGCGCGCGATCTTCTGCCCGGCCTTGTGGTCCGGCCGTTCAGCGACCTCCAGACCGGCGATATATCCGACCCGCATGTCGCCATCGCGCCGTCCGATCCGGGATCGATATTATATACGTCCGGCACCACCGGCCCGTCGAAAGGCGTCCTTCTTCCGCAGGGTGCGCAGCATTTCAATGCCGAACAGATCGCCGCCACGCACGGCCTGACGGAAGACGACATCTTCATGTCGCCCTTTCCCCTGTTCCATGGCAGCGGACGGCAGAACAGCATCTATCCCATGTTGCTGGTGGGGGGCCTTTGCGTCCTCTATCCCCGGTTCAGCGGCACGCGCTTCGTGGAAAGGGCCAAACGCAGCAAGGCCACCATCACCATGTTCCATGGCGCCATGGTGCAGATATTGTGCGCCCTGCCCCCTTCGGAGGAGGAGCGCGCGCTGCGGTTGCGCGCGGCGATCTGCATCCCCATGCCGACCACGCTCAGGGACAGTTTCACGCAGCGTTTCGGCATCGGGGCATTGCGGGAAGTGATCGGCATGACCGAAACGGCCCTGCCCATCATCCCGCCCGCGGGGATGAAGGCGCCCGACGGCTTTGCCGGATGCCTGATCGCGGACTGGTACGATGCGCGTGTGGCCGACCCCGAAACGGGCGAGGAATTGCCGGACGGAATGGCGGGGGAATTGCTGATACGGCCCCGGGAACCGTCCATCATGATGCTTTGCTATGAGAATATGCCGGAGGAGACGCTGAAGGCGAACCGGGATTTCTGGTTCCATACCGGCGATGCGGTGCGGCGGAACGCGGAAGGCTGGTATGGCTTCGTCGATCGCGTCAAGGACAGCATCCGGCGCCGGGGCGAGAATATCTCCTCTTCGGAAGTCGAATATCAACTGCTCACGCATCCCGCGGTGTCCGAATGCGCGGTCATTCCCGTCCGCATGGACGAGGAGATGAAGGATGAGGAGGTGAAAGCCTGCATCGTCTGCCACTCCGGCATGACGATCGATCCTGAGGAATTCATCCGCTGGTGCGAAAACCGCCTGCCGCTCTTCGCCGTGCCGCGTTTTCTGGAATTCGTCGCGGAGCTTCCCAAGACGCCCACCGGCAAGACGCAGAAGGTGAAGCTGCGCGCCGATCCGCGCAATGCGCTGACATGGGACCGGTTGGCCGCGTCCTGACGGGCAAGGCCACCCACTGATTATGCAAACTGAAAAGGTATTGGAAAATGACAGTTAGCTGGCCGATTTCGTCGTCGATCTTCATACCGGCGCACAAGACGCGATGGGTTGAATCGGTGGTCAAGCACCGGCCGGACGCGGTGGTACTGGACCTGGAGGATGCGGTGGCGCCGCATGAGAAGCCCGAAGCGCGCAAGACGGTGCCCGGCTCGCTGCAATTCCTGTCGGAAAACGGCATTGGCGGCATCGTCCGGATCAATGCCTTGGAGGAGGGAGGCGATCTGGACATCGCGGCTATCATGCACCCGGAACTGGACGCGGTGATGTTGCCCAAGGCGGCGACGGTGGCGCAGGTGAAGGAAGTCGATGCGCTGCTCACCTATCATGAGGGGCGCGCCGGTCTGGCGCGCCATGCCGTCGCCATCCTGATCCTCCCCGAAACGGCGGAGGGGATGCAGGACGCGCGGGACCTGGCGGCGGCCAGCCCGCGCGTGCAGGGTCTGGTCAGCGGCATATTGGGCAGCGGGGCGGCGGGCGATTTCGCGCAGGCGCTGGGCATCTGGCCGTCGGAGGAAGGGTCCGAGCAGAATTACATCATCTCGAAGCTGGCGCTCGACAGCCGGGCGGGCGGGGCGATGCATCCCATTGGCGTGGTCAACGGCGTGGGCATCGACGATCTGCCCAAGGTGCGGCAGTTGACGCAGAAGGCGAAGACCTTCGGCTATACCGGCGTCCTGGTGATCCATCCGAGCCATCTGCCGATCGTGCAGGAAACCTTCGCGCCGACCGAGGCGGAGCTGGCCTTCTATCGCGGCGTCATCGCCAAGATGAAGGAAACCGACGCCACCGGGGACGGCGCGGTCCGCTATGAAGGACAGATGATCGACTATGCCATGCTCGCCCGTGCCGAGCAGGTCATCGCTCAGGCCGAACGATATAAGGCGTGAACCGGAGGGCCGCTCCGTTTCCGGGAGCGGGGCGGCTTTCCCTCAGGATTTTTCGCTGTCCTGCCGGGGAGGCGACAGAAGCCGCGCCTGCAACCGGTAACGCTCGATCGCCTCTTCCAGGATGAGCGTCAGGAATTTTTCGACGACGAGGCTGGCGGAGGAAATCGGGCGGCCTCTTTTCCGCGCGAGATAGGCGGTCTGACGTATCTCCGGCTCGATGATCGGGACGAGGATCAACTGCTTGCTCCGGACCTCCTCCAGCACGGCTGCATGCGACAGGATGGGATAGGCGCTGGCTCTGGTCGCCATCGCCACCGCATTCTGGAGCGAATCCAGTTCCACTTCCGTCCTGAGTTCCAGATTCTGCGATTTGGCGACTCGCTCCAGCAGGGTGCGCAGGCCGTTGGGGCGGTTGGGCAGCACCAGCGGCAGATCGGCCATTTCATGGACGGTGACGGGTTCCACGGCGATGCCGTTTTCATTCTCTCCCTTGCGCCAGTCATCCGGCGCGGCGATCAGGAAAAGCCGTTCCTCCAGCAGGGGGGCCGTGTCGAAGGGATCGAAATCATTGCCCTGATAGCTGATCCCCAGATCGAGCTGCTCATTCTCCACATTGTCCAGGATGACGGAGGATGTCGCTTCGTTGATGCGCAGATGGATGTCGGGATATTCGTTCCTGATCGTCTCGACGAGCGGCACGCCCAGAAGGCGGGCTATGGTCGGCGGCAGGCCGAGGGAGACGGGCCCCGATTTCTGCATGCCGATCTGCCGGATATTATGCAGGGCGGTCTCGGTGCTTTTGAGGATGCTGTCGCCATAGGCGGCCAGCGCCGCGCCCGCTTCGGTGAATTCGATGCCGCGTCCCACCCGGATGACGAGCGTCACGCCAAGGCTCTTTTCCAGACGGGAAATCGCGACCGAGAGCGAGGGCTGCGCCATGCCCAGCATCCGGGCGGCGGTGGTGATGCTGCGCGTTTCCGCCAAGGCCGCGATATAGCCGAACTGGCGGAGTTCGATCTTGAAATCCTGGAGATGCGCCATTCCCGATATCCTCTCTTTTTCCTGACCTAGCAGAAGAGAGGGCGCGGCGTGAAGGAATGTCCGGCGTCGGTCCGGACATGCGGGAACGGCTATCTTCCCGATACCAGCTTTTGAAGGTCGATCATGGAGCGCACCATGCTCAGCCCCTGCGGTCCGGCGATGAAGCGCGGCTCCCAGACCGGGGAGAATTTGTCCTTATAGGCGCGAAGCCCTTCAAAGCCATAGAAGTTGTCCCCGTGACGATAGAGGAAGGCCCCCGCCTTCACCCATAAGGGGGAAAGACGGCGCGCCTCTATCCCCGACAGCGGCGCCAGACCCAAAGTGAACCAGGCGAAACCCCGGTCGCGGCCCCATTCCATCAGGCGCAGGAACAGGAAGTCCATCGCGCCATAGGGCATGACTTCATCATGCCGCATCAGATCGACGGACAATTCGTTGCGATTGGCCGTCGCCCAGATATTGGCGAAAGCGACGATCCGGCCTTCCTGCCGCACCACGGCGCAATCGAAGCGGGCGACATAGGCGGGGTCGAACCGGCCCATGCTGAAGCTCTTTTCCCTGCGTCCCTTCTGCGCCAGCCAGCGGTCCGAAATCCGCTGGAGATCGTCCATCACGCCGTCCAGCCGGTCGGCCGGAACGACTTCGAAAGACGCGCCTTCCCGGATCGCGCGCCGCGTCGCATAGCGCAAGGGGCGGGCCTCCGGGCCGTCGAGGGTGAAATGCTTCAGGTCCACCCGCGCCTCTTCCCCATATTTGACGATGGAAAGGCCAAGGTCGATCGCGAGGGGCAGGGCCTCCAGGCTCAGTTGATAGAGCAGCAGGCGGCATTGGCTCTGGTCCGCCATCTCGCGCAATTGCCATAGCAGGTCGGCCCATTCCGTCCGGTCGCCGACCGGATCGCCCATCACGATCCAGCTATGCCCCTGAATCTGGTACATGAGGAAAGCGCGCCCTGTCGCGGAGGCGAGGAACAGCTTGTCCCCCGTCATCGCGAGGAAGGCGTCGGTGCGGTCCGCCAGCGCCAGCGCCCGTTCCGGCGGCGCGGTGGCGGCCCCCCGCATCAGGCGCGGAGGCACGGCGGGCCGCCACAGCCGCCACAGCGCGGCGGCGACCAGCAGCACGCCGCTCGCCAAAGCCGCGCGCAGGAAGCGCGACGCATCGCCGCGCGGGCCGAAATCCCACCAGAGATGGGTCTGATAGTCGACATGCTTGTAAGCGAAGAAGCCGATCCAGATCGAAAGCCCCACCGCGACGGTCATCGTCGCCAGCCATGCGGGCGTCAGGACGGCGGCGGTGAATTGGGTGTGGCGGTAGAAGGCTCCGCGCGTCCATTGAAGCAGGGCGGTGATGAGCAGCAGGATGGCCGCTTCCTCATAATCCAGTCCCTTGACCAGCGAAAAGAGCGCGCCCGCCAGCAGCAGGGCGCGCGTCATCCAGAAAGCCGCGTCCAGCCTGCGGTAAAGGCCCGACGCCAGCAGGATCAGCAATGTTCCGACGATGCTGGCGGCGAAATGCGACGCCTCCACGAAGAAGAGGGGGAGGAGGTGCGTCACGGAATGAAGACGGGCGGGAATGGCGGGCAGCGCGCCGGAGATCAGCAGGATCGTGCCGCCCACCGCCACCAGCAGCGCCAGCATGACCGGCGCGACGCCGGAGGCCGCGACCTGCGCCCCGGTCAGGAAGCGCCCCACGGGCCGCCGCCAGCTTCGCCCTTCATGCCCGGCGATGGCGATGACGCCCAGCAGCAGCGGCAGCAGATAATAGATGATGCGATAGGCGATCAGCGCGGCCAGCAGGCTGGGCCGGTCCACGTCGGGCAGGGTGGCGACGATCACGGCTTCGAATATGCCCAGCCCCCCCGGAACATGGCTGACCAGCGCCAGGATGATCGCCAGCACATAGCCGAGGAAGAAGGCGGGATAGAGGGAGAGGCCCGCATGCGGCACGAGTATGTAGAGCGCGGCGCTTGCCGCCGCGAGATCGATGCAGGAGACCGCCAGCAGAACCAGCGTCTGGCTTCGCGAGGGGAGGGTGAAGGTCAGGCCGAACAGCGTCGGCGCGCGCCCGTCCCGTCCCGCGCCCGACAGGGCGAGAGCGGCGAGGATCAATATGGCGATGCCCGCGCCGCGTTGCAGCGCCGGGGACAGGGGGACGCCTCCCAGCGCGACGGCGGCGGGATGGAAGGCCATCAACGCGCCCGCCATGACGAACACTCCGCCCCAGAAGGTGAGACTGGCCGATGCGACGATGCGGGCGACCTCGCCCCCCGTCAGCCCCGCCGCCGCATAGATGCGATAGCGCGCCGATCCTCCCGTCAGCAGCGACAGGCCCAGATTGTGGCTCAGCGTATAGCTGCAAAAGGAAGCGAGCGCCGCCGTGCGCCACGGCAGGGCGCGCCCGACGAGGCGCAGCGCGACGAAATCGTAGAAGGTGAGGGCGAGATAGCTGATCGCCGTCAGCCCCACCGCTTCGGCCATGCGCCGGGAGCCGATCATGTGGAATGCGCCCCTGACCTCGCGCAGCCGCACTTCGGCCAGCAGGGCGTGAAGCGCCGCCAGCCCCAGCGCGCACACCGCCAGCATCGCCAGCAGGCCCAACAGGGTGCGCCGCGCGGCGATCCAGTTCCGCAGGGACGGACCCATGCCGCCTTCCGTTCCGTGCATGCCGGTCGTTTCAGTCATGATGGGCAAGACCTGATAATATGAAGCGCGCCAGCAGGGGGGCGTTGCGGTTGAAATGATGTCCGCCCGGCACCGTCGCGACCTGCGCCAGCCCCCTGGGAATGGCGGGGCAGGCGCTGTCCGTTTCCGCCTGCCCCTTCACGCAGAGCATCGGCAGGCCGCGCAGTTGCGCGATGGCGGGAACGGTCGGGTAGCTGTCCCCGGACGGCAGGTTGAGCCAGGAAGCGAGATGGAACTGGAAATCGGCCGAGGCGCTGAGGCCCAGAAGCGCCATCTTCTCCACGCGCGCCTGGTCGGCGGCGGGAAGATGGGCGACGATATGCGGCAGCACGTCCGCGCCGAAGCTGTAGCCGACCAGCAGCACCCTGGGCCGCTGCCAGCGATCCGAATAGCCCCTGATGATGGCGGAAAGATCGGCGGCGGCCCCTTGCGGCGTGCGCTGGCTCCAGAAATAGGACAGGCTGTCCATGCCGACCACCGGCACGCCCGCCCGCGCCAGTTGGCCTGCCACGGCCTTGTCCAGCCCCACCCAGCCGCCGTCGCCCGAATAGAGGACCGCCATCAGATCGGTCTTCGGCGCGGCGGCGTCCGTCACGAGGGTGACGGGCAGGCCGGTGGGAAGCGGGGCATGCCCGTGGGGCGGGGTTTCCGCCTCCGGCAGGGGCGTCAGGAAAGGCGTCAGTTGCGCCAGCGCCAGCATGTCCGCCCCGGTGCCGCCCTGATCCCCTGCCTCGATCAGCCTGGCCTGTCCGGCCCGGTCGACGAAATGGCGCAGGGCCTTTTCCGGCATGGAGCGGGGAGACGCCGCGCGGATCACGATCCATGGCGAGGGCAGCGGCCCCGCCGGCGCGAAAACCCACCGGCGGCGATGCGCGGCGGTCTGCGCCTTCGCCTTCAAGCTGCCCGATCTGCACCAGGGCTTCGATCCGGGCAGGGACGGGGAAAAGCCGATGGACAGCACGCCCTTGTAGGAGCCGTCCGGTCCCGAAGCGAGCGAGGCATAGGCCAGCGTTCCCCCCTCTCCGCGTCCCACGATCACGGGTTTCATGTAAAGCGGCACGGCCAGACGGTGTTGAAGATCGCGCGCGAGGTCGATGAGCGCATAGTTGGGATTGATGCACCGCTTGCCGCCGTTCAGTCTTTGGAGGAAGGCCGGGGTGGATATACCCGCCACGAGCATGCCGGCGTCCGCGAGGCGGCGGGACAGGGCCTGTTCCGCCTGCCCCCAGCCCCGCGCGTCGGACAGCAGCAGGACCACGCCGCGCGGCGGGCGGCGCGGGCGGAGGACGGCGACCCGGCCCATGGGCGGGAAATCATAGGCCAGCTCCCCCATGGGCGGAGGCGCGGCGGCAGGCTGCTGCCCGGCGGCGCTGGAAGGGGCCATGGCAAGGGGCATGGCCGCGAGGATGAGCGCCATCCCGGCCAGAAGCAGGCCGATCCTCATCGCCCCGCGCGTGATCCTTCTCCTGTCCATCCCCTGCTTCCTCGCCTTCTTTTTTCAGCCTTTCCCGAGCGCCGGGACGGCTGCGCGCAGGCCACCCAGCACGGCCGCTATCAACGCGCCGTCGTCATGCCGCAGATAATGGCCGCCCGGCAGGCCGGTGACGCGGACGGCGCTGCCCCTGAGCGGCGGGCACAGGCTGTCCTGCTCCTCGACGCCATGGATGCAGAGCACGGGCGCCCAGCCGATCCGGCGCACAGGCTCCAGCGGGCGGGCGTCGGGTGCGCCGCGATAGGCGAAGCCCAGCGGATCGGCCCGGAAATAGACGGTCCGCGCCGGGACGATCAGGACGATGGCAGCGACCTTCGCCCGCAGGTCCGGGGGCAGGCGCGGCGCAGCGGTCGCCACGATGTCCGCGCCATAGGATTGCCCCGCCAGGACGATGCGGGACGCGCGGCTGCGTTCCAGCGCGATGCGGAGCGCGTTGGCGACGATCCGGTCCACCTGCGCGAGCGTGCGGCGGCGGGCGAACAGCAGGGGCGAGCTGAAGCCTTCCACCGCCATGCCTTGCTTGCCCAGCGCCGACGCGACCGTTCCGCTCATGCCGAAACGGAATCCCATGTCGCCGGACAGGAACAGGACCGCGACCGGGGCGCGTTGCCCGCCGGAGGGAAATTCCCGCAAGGCCCGCCATTCGAAGTCCGGCCCGTCCGAATAAGGCGCGCCGTAGATGATCGTCCCTGCCGCTATCAGCATGAGGGCCGCTCCGATCGCCAGCATCGCGCCGAATTTCATCATGCCCCTGTCCTCGATCCTGCGACTGCATGGCACTGTGCGCGAAGCGGGATTGCGCGGAGATCGGCGGCACCTGAAATTTTCGCAATGTTGGCGCGGGGGGCTCCGTTGTTGCCCCCGCCGGTCATTCCCGATAATTGCGTCGCAGGGGGGGAAGGAAGGAGCCATGGCCGTGCGGAAGGATTGTCGCGATCTCAGGCGCTTGCCGGTTGCCGCCCGCTCCCTTCGCACCTGTTCCGGAAGAATGTGATTTGTCCCGACTCCTGCTTGCGGAAGACGATGCCGTCCTGGGGCGCGCGATTAAGGGCGCTCTCGAAATGGAGGGGCATGCCGTCGATCTGGTGCGCCGGGGCGACGATGTGCTGGCGG
Source organism: Sphingobium sp. (assembly GCA_049841255.1). GTDB lineage: Bacteria > Pseudomonadota > Alphaproteobacteria > Sphingomonadales > Sphingomonadaceae > Sphingobium. The sequence goes on along the minus strand of JASGDV010000231.1, from coordinate 12,855 downwards.
CGGTCGCGGCGCAGGATTATTCCGTGATCCTCCTCGATCTGGGGCTGCCCCATATGTCGGGACTGGATGCGCTGCGCCAGTTGCGGGCGGACCGATGCTCCACCCCCGTCATCATCATCACCGCGCTGGACCGGACCCGGCATCGCGTCGCTGGCCTGGACGCCGGGGCCGACGATTATGTCGTGAAACCCCTGGATCTGGAGGAACTGGCCGCGCGCGTCCGGGCGCAGATGCGCCGCAAGGACAATCTGGACAGCAACATCCTGTCGGTCGGGACGGTGACGCTCGACCTGTCGGGGAACGTCGCGAAGAAGGACGGGGAGCCGGTCGCGCTGACGCCCAAGGAACTGCGGGTCCTGACGCTGCTGATGCGCCGCGCGGGCCGCTTCGTCAGCAAATCCGATCTGGAAGCGGTGCTCTACGACCATGAGCAATGGGTGGAGAGCAACACCGTCGAAGTGGCGATCTCCGCGTTGCGGCGCAAGATCGGCCGGGATTTCATCGTCACGGCGCGAGGGCTGGGCTATATGGTCGGGTCCTATCGGTCGTGAGCCAGTCGTCGCTGGCCGGCGCGCTCTATCGGCGCGTGATGATCCTGCTTGTCGTCATCGGCATGACCATGGCGGCGATCCTCTATGCCGTGGCGCAGAAGGAAGTGCGTCAGGCGGCCGATCATCAACTCGTGAACGCGACGCAGATGCTGTATATCCTCATGCGGGAAGAGCTTGCGGCGGGCATCGCCGATAGCAGCGTCGACGACGAGCCCGCCGCCCTTCCTCCGCTGCTGAGCGCGGAGGACAGGGAGGTGTTCCGCACCAATCCCGACTGGGGCATGTTCGCCGTCTTCCGGCAAGGGACGCTGATCGGACGATCCCGCAGCGGCCCCGCGTCGAAACTGGTGCCCCTGCAGCCGGGCTTCCACGATTTCAGCGCCCCTGACGGCACATGGCGAAGCTATGGGCTGCTGGTCCCCGAAAAGGCCGTGCTGGTCGTCGTGGCGGAACGTCATGCCGCGCGGGACCTGGCCTTCGCGCCGGTCGCGCGGCGGCTTGCGCTGCCGCTTCTGCTGATGGTCGCGGCAAGCGCGGGCCTGGTGTGGCTGGCCATGCGGCGCGGCCTTCGCGAAATCCGGCGGCTGGGCGCGGAACTGCGGGCGCGCAGGGTCGCGGACCTGACGCCGCTCGCGAAAGGCGAATGGCCGCGCGATTTCGAGCCGCTGATATTGTCGCTCAACAGCCTGTTCGCGCGGTTGGATCAGGCGTTCGAGCTGGAGCAGGCCTTCACCGACGATGTGGCGCACCAGCTTCGGACGCCGCTCGCCGCCATCCGTGCCCAGGCCCAATTGCTGCGCAAGATGGCCTCGCCCGACCTCCGCCATGAAGCCGATCAACTGATGGCGGCGGTGGACCGGGCGAACGACCTTGTCGGCGGCATGCTGACCCTGGCCCGGCTGGACGCGACGGCGATCGAGCGGATACCCGTCGACATCGGCGCGCTGGTCGCCGATCTGGTCGCCGATCAGTTGAGGCAATGGCCGCCCGAAGACATCGTCTTTTCCGTGTCCCCGGACAGGCCGGTCCTGTTCGACACCGATCCGTCCCTCCTCAAGATCAGCCTTGCGGCGGTGATCGAAAATGCGGCGCGCCATGCCGCCACGGGCGGCCATGTGGACATCGCATATGAAATCACCGGGGCAGGGCTGGAAATCCGGGTCGCGGACCATGGGCCGGGCATTCCTTCCAAGGACCGGCAAAGGCTCCTTCAGCGTTTCGAGCGCGGCGCGTCGGATATGCCGGGCAGCGGCCTTGGCCTTTCCATCGCGGCGCGCGCCACGTCCATCCTGAACGGCGACATCCTGCTGGACGACGCGCCGGGCGGGCCTGGCCTGCTGGTGACGATCAGAATAGCATCGAAAGACCGGCTTTCATCAGCTTGACATCAGCTTCGGGTGCTAAGCGCCGCTGATCGCTTGCGGAACGGCATGCCCCGATGCGCGGGGCAGCAGCGGTTCCGCATGCGGCAAATGCGAATATTCGGAGCATCGGCGGTCATGGGTCACATCAGCAGCAGGCTTTAGCAGGGCGCTTTCCGGCTCCCGGCGCCCCACGGCGCGACTCGTCCCATCCTTCCCGGTTCCTTCTATGAAAACGATATTTCAAAATCATGTCAGCGCGGAATTTTCCGGCCCCGACAGGTCGCTGGTCGCATCGGCGGTCAAGAAATACTGCCTGATCGCCTGTTTGTGCATGCTTGCCTTCGTTCTGGCCGCTCATCCCCAGACGATGGCCCGCATCATGGCGGAAGGCGGGGCGGTGACGGCCGCCGCGTTCGTCGCGCTGGGCTGGCCGCTGCTGTGGAAAAGGCCCGCGGGGAACATGGCGGGCCTGATCGCCTTCGTCGGCTGCGACGGCACGGGCAAGTCCACCCTGTCGGAGGATGTGCGGCAAACCCTGTCCGGCGAAAGGGACGCCGCGATCTGCTATCTGGGCCTCGGCTCGGGCGAACTGGGCAACCGCATCAAGCGCCTGCCCCTGATCGGCGCGGCCATCGAACGCCGCCTTTCCCGCAAGGCGAAACAGGCGCGCGACAAGGACGCCAAAATCCCCGGCCTTGCCACCGCTCTGGTCATCTACGGCTTTTCCCTGCTTCGGCTACGGCGGTTCCGCCGGATGCTGGCGCTGCGGGAGGCGGGCCGTCTGGTGCTGACCGACCGTTATCCGCAAACGGAAGTGGCGGGATTTTACGACGGCCCCGGTCTTGCGGCGGCACGGGCGGAAGGATGGGCCGTGGCCGCGCTCGCCCGCAAGGAACGCGAAATCTATGAGTGGATGGCCAGCTATCGCCCCGATCTGGTCATCCGCCTGAACATCGATCCGGCCACGGCTCATGCGCGCAAGCCCGATCACGACCTTCAATTGCTGGCGCGCAAGGCGGACGCCACCGCGAAGCTGCGCTTCAGCGGCGCTCCCATCGTCGACATCGATTCGACGCAGCCTTATGCTTATGTGCGCGACGCGGTCCTGCGCGTCATTTCCGGCGCGTTGAAGGACGATCGCCGCCTTCCGTGAGGCCGCGCGGGTCCGCTAGCTCCTAAAGCGGATAGCGGGCCACCAGCGTATCCAGCCGCTGCCTTATATCGTCGTCCAGCCGGATCATGCTGCCATAATCCTGCGCGCCCGCGATGGCCTGTTCCACCATTTCATCGTGGCGGCTTCCCATCAAGCCGTTGATGGCGCTCAGGAAGCGCGACATCCTGTAGGCATGATCGTCCGGTTCCAGCGATCTGGCCGTATCGTGAAAGGAAACCTGCCGGCTGACGATCTTGCGCATGGCGTGGAACTGATGGCCGGTGAACTCCTGCTGCTCCAGCATTGTCTTGAGGCGGCGGATTTCGCCCTTGCGATAGGCAAGGAAGCCTTCGGCGCTGTCGAGGCGGGTGGCGCGGACGCCGCGCCTGACGGCGGCCCAGACGGGGCGGGCGAGCAGGGCGCGCAGCGCCAGCCCATAGCGCAGCACGGCGCTGCGATGGCCGTTGCGGAAGGCATCCTGCAAATGCCCCATCGTCACGACCGTCGCCCGGAACGGCAGGGGCGCCTTGTGCCGGGCGCTATAGAGCGTCAGCGCGAAGCGCAGATGCTTGTATTTCGCCCGGATATGCTTGAACGCCGCACGCTGGACGGGGTCGAGATCGCGCTGGCGCAGCAGGACGCGCACCAGCCGCAGCAGGTCTTCGCGGACCACGCCATCCTCCCAGAATTGCAGGCAGAGCGCGAAGCAGCGGCGCATGTCCCGCTCCGTGCAGTCCATCACGATCGGATCGGGCAGGCAGACTTCCGGGTCGACGACATCGTCATTTTCCACCGCGTCGAACAGCGCGTCGAGCGTTTCGGGCGGAAATATCTCCCGTCCCGGATCGGCATGGAGGGTCATGGCGCAGCTTCCTCATGATGATGGGAAAGGGATTGCCGGTTGAAATAGGCCGAAAGGGTCGGAGCCAAGGTGAAGAGCGCCTTCATGCACATGCCCGCGACATAGGCGATGCCCGCGCCGATCAGGCCGAAATGGTGGATCAGCGCAAGCAGCAGGAAGCCATAGGCCAGCGCGGCCAGCCCTTCCGCGACCAGCGCAGCGCGTTGCCGCCCCGCCATGTAGAGCAGCGATTCCAGAGGAAAGCTGGCCATCGACACCAGCAGCGAGACGGTCATGATCTGAAGCAGGTCGAACGCCTCCAGATAGCGTTTGCCGAAGACCAGCGCGATGAGCGGCTGACCGCCCAACACCACCAGAAGCAGGACGACAAGGCCGATGCCCCCCGCCATCAGGCCGCTGCGGATCGCCAGTTGCCAGGGATGCCTGCTGGCGGGATCGAGGCGCATGATTTCCGGATAGAAGCTCTTTTCCAGAAGATCGGCGGGCTTGGCGGCGGAATCGAAGAAGGTGGAGGCGATCTTGAACAATCCGGCGGCGGTCGGGCCCAGCACCGCGCCGACGATGACGTTGCTGGCCGGGCCCCATGCCGACCAGATCGAATGGGCGAAATTCGTCGTCCACACGAAATCCCACGCGCCCTTGATGCGCCGGGCGGGCGCGAACAGGCCGGGGCGAAGCGCGTCGCGAATGTCGCTGCGGCGCAATTCCCGCGCCGCGAAGAACCAGAGCAGAAGGTCGCCCGCCAGTTCCGCGACGAACCATGTCGCGACGAAGCCCGCGAAACCCAGATGGCCGAAATAGGAGATGACGCTGCCGATGGCGAGCAGCAGGGGCGTCACCATCTGCTGCACGGCGATGCGGTCGAAGCGGTCCAGCGTGCGAAGGATGCCGGTCGGCGTCGCGGCGGTCATGAAGGGGATCAGCGTGCAATAAAGCAGGGCAAGATAGCGGTCGTCCGGATCGATCCCGACCCAGTCCGCCAGAAACGGCAGCAGCGCCATCCCGGCGGCCAGCCCCACCAGCCCGCTCGCGATGTCGAGGCCGAAGGAAAAGCCGGTGACATGACGGAAGCGGTCATTGTCCCCCCGGACCAGCGCGGGCGCGCCGAAGCGGACGATGAATTGCCATGTCTGGAATTTGACCAGCGCGCTGACCCCGCTGGCATAGGCATGGATGACCGCCAGCGTCCCGAACAGCGCGGGCGTCAGCGCGCGCCCGGCGCAGGCGAGCGCGATCAGGTTCAGCAGCGCCCCGCCCAGCTTGCTGGACCCCAGATAGGATGCGTTGCGCAGAATGGCGCGGAAGGCGCCGTCGGAAAACCAGTGCCTCATGAGGATGCGGCAGGAACCGGGACGGAAGGGAGCGGGACGGCGATGCCGTATCGGCTTTGCAGCAAGGGCGCGATGGCGGCCATCGCCCTGGCCCGGACCGTCTCCAGCGGCTCCGCGGCGTCAAGGTCGACGATCGGCGCGCCCTGATAGGTCAGATGGGCCAGATCGGCGATCTTGCGGGCAAGGGATGCCGGCCGGTGATCGGGCTTGCGCGCCTGCGCGATGTCGAGGCTGACATTGAGGCGGATCACCAGATCGGGGCGATAGGCGGCCATCGCGGCGAATTTCCGCTTCTCGCTGCGGGCCAGCCAGCCGATCATGCCGGTGGGCCGCGCATTGCTCAGCCCCAGCCCGTCCATAGGGCCGGGCACCTCGATCTGCGGGAAACGGTCTGCAATGATGACATGGCCCGCTTCGCGCAGCCGCATCATGCGCCGGAACCGGAAGGCGCGCCGCAGGACAAAGGCATAGATGCCGATGGCGGTTCCAAGGCCCGGCCCGTCGTCGCTCTGCGCCTTTTGCGCCCGTTTGCGGATGGATGTGTCGAAACGGCGTCCGATCAGCGGCAGGCGGGCGAGCGCCCGGCCGATATTGCCGCTTTGCTTGCCCAGATGGCAGGTGACGGTGGGCCGGATCTGTTCCAGCCATGCCTGCAATGCCTCCGTCATGGTCGATTTCCCCGATCCGTCGCACCCGACTATGGCGATGAGGGGAGGCAAGGGGCGGGAATTCATCGACAAGCCTTCTCGAATGACGGGCCGGGCAGGAACGCATCCAGTCCGCGCCGTGTATTCGCCGGGAAGGGGCGTGGCTACAGAAATATTGCGGAAATGAACCGGCGCCCTCGCGCCTATGGAAGGCGCTGCCGCGCGGCCTGTTCATAGGCTTGCAGCAGGCGGTTGAAATGCGCGTCCTCGTCGAAGCGCGAAAGCACGTCCGAATAAGCGGCATTGCCAAGAGCGCGGCACAGTCGCGGATCGTCCCATATGCGCCGCAACTGCCGCGCCAGATCGGCGGCGTCGCCGGGGTTGAAATGCAGGCCGGTCTTTCCTTCCCGCACCGTGTCGTTGAGCGCGCCGATGCGCGACGCGACCACAGGCACGCCATGCGCCATCGCTTCGGCGGCGACGATGGCGAAGGTTTCGAACCAGAGGCTGGGCACCGCCAGCGCGCGGGCGCCGCGATAGACCTGCGCCAGCATCGCGGCGTTCCGGGTGATGGTGACCGGGACGCCCCGCGCGGCCAGCGGGGCGGGATCGCAGCCCGCCGGTCCCGCGACATGCACGGGCACGTCCGCCATGCGGGCGGCTTCCAGAAACAGGTCCAGCCCCTTTTCCGGCACGAAGCGCCCGACGAAGGCGATATAGCGTCCCTCCGCCGGATCGACGGGGCAGGGCGCGGCGGGGATGACGCATTCGTTCACGCTGATCCGGTCGAGCGGAATCCGGGCATGTTCGTGCAGCCAATCGCGGCTGAACCCGGTCAGCACGATGAACCGGCTGACATGGCGGCGATAGAAGTCCCGCCAGCGCGCGACGCCGTGGCGCAAGGCGAAGGCCGCGCTTTCCATGCGGTTGCCCCGGCAGTCGCGCAGCAGCGCATGGTGAGGGCCATGATCGCTGCAACGGGTGCAGATCGCCCGTCCGTCATGATGGGTGGCGACCGCGCAAGTGATGCGGAAGTCGTAGCAGCTATGGACGACCGGGATTCCCGCGCGCGTGCAAGCCTCGAATATCCAGGGGCCGATGAGCGGATAGAGCTCATGCGTATGCACGATGTCGGGCCGGTCCTGCTCCAGCCGCGCCGCGAAGGCGCGCAGCGCGCCGGGCGCGTAAAGCCCGTTGGCGAAGGCCGACAGCTTGCCGCCGATCCCCGGCGGCAGCGCGCGGCTGTCCCGTTCGAAGCAATCGACGGCCAGGCCGCGCTGCCGCGACAGGGCGATGGTGGCGTCCCACGCGTTATCCGACCCGCCGCCGCCCCGGTGGCGGTTGAAGACATGCAGGATCTTCATGCCGTCCTTGCGGGCAGATCGCGCGGCGGGGCGAAGCGTTCGGGCCGGTACATCTCGCCGATCAGGGCGGAGGAAGGCCGTGTCCGCGCCGCCTTGAGGTCCACTATCCGCCGGAACAGCCCGGCATAGCCGTCCACCACCGCGTCCCAGCGGAATGTCGCCGCCGCATGGGCCTGCGCCGCCTGTCCCAGCGACGCCCGTCTGTCGGGGCGGGCGTCCAGATCGGCGAGGATGGCGGCGAGATGGCCCGCCGTCTTGCTGAAATAGGGATTGTCCGGGCCGACATTCTCCCGGTGGAACACCACGTCGATGGGGATGCAGGGCGCCCCCCAATGCATCGCGCGCAGCAGGCTGGGATTGGTGCCGCCGACCTCATGCCCGTGCAGATAGGCGGCGCAATGGGACGAGGTCTACAATCTCGCCTGTCCGGCGTCGCCGCTGCAATATAGCATCAACCCGGTGCCGACCCTGATCCCGGCGGTCCGGCGGAGCGACGCCCGCGGCTGGTTCGCCGAGACCTGGTCGGAGGCCGCGTTCGACCGGCTGGGCATATCCTGCCGCTTCGTGCAGGACAGTCATGCCTTCTCGCGCGCCGCCTTCACCCTGCGGGGCCTGCATTTCCAGTCGCCGCCCCATGCGCAGGCGAAGCTCGTCCGCTGCATCCGGGGCCGCATCTTCGACGTGGCGGTGGACATCCGGGCCGGTTCGCCCAGCTACGGGCAATGGTCGGGCGCGGAACTGAGCGCCCGCAACGGCCATCAGCTTTTCGTGCCCGCCGGTTTCGCCCACGGCTATCTGACGCTGGAGGAGGATTGCGAAATCCTCTGCAAGCTGACGGATGCCCATGCGCCCGATTGCGAGGGCGGGATCAGTTGGGACGATCCCGGCATCGCCATAGACTGGCCGATGCCCGCCGGGATCATGCCCTATCTGTCGCCGCGCGATGCCTTCCTTCCACCCCTTTCCGAACTGGCCTCGCCCTTTTTCTTCCATGGCGGCGTGCCGCTGACGCGAAGCGGCGTCGTTCACGGACTCCGGCAGGGGAGCGGCCCGTGCGCGTCCTTATGACGGCGGGCTTGTGACGCTCCGGCGCGAAGGGTTCACATGGCGAGGCGCGCTTCGGAAAGGTCGAGTTCGCGCACCAGCTTGTTCGCCGCCTCGCTGCCCAGTTCGCGTGTGCGGACCCGCCGGAAAATCTCGTCACGCTCCGCCTTGAGCGCCGCGAGGCGAAGGTCGCGCTCGATCCCATTGTCGCGCCGCAGGACTTCCCTTTGCTCCGGCGCGTCCGACTGGCCCTCGATCCGCTCGCGATAAAGGTCCATCAGGTGCGAGGCGATGTTGACATAGGCGTCGGCGTCCTTCCTGCCTTCCGCCAGATTGTGCTGGGTGCGCTCGATCGCCGCGATCGCCGCTTCGGCGGCCGCCACGCGCGCGGCGTCGATCCGGGCGTCCGCCGGTTCGGGCGGCATCTCCAGCCCGCGCATCATCAGCGGCAGGCCGATGGACGCCGCCGCGAGCGAGAATATGATGACGCCCATGGCAAGGAATATGGCCAGCTCGCGCGCGGGAAAGGGGGAGCCGTCCCCCATGGCCAGCGGCAGGGTCAGCACGCCCGCCAGCGTGATCGCGCCCCGCACGCCCGCGAAGGACATGGCCCCGACGATCCGCCAGTTGGGCCGCGCGCGATCCTTCGCGCGGCGGAACAGCGTCAGGCGGAAGGAAAGCCACACCCAGGCGAAACGCAGCGCGGCCAGACCGGCATTGATCGCGACGACATAGATGGCGAGCCACCACGGCTCATGATGGCCGGTCAGCCGCACCGTATCGGCCGCCCCCGCGAGGATCGTCGGCAATTGCTCGCCCAGAAGGACGAAGATGATGCCGTTCGCCGTGAACTGGATCATGTCCCAGACGGTCGTGCGCCGGATGCGCGTCGCGGCGAGCGCATTCCCCTTCGATTCGACGAAGCCCATGGTCAGCCCCGCCGCGACCGCCGCCAGGATGCCGGAACAATGCAGATGTTCGGCGACCAGATAGGCGCCGAACGGGATGAGCAGGCTGATGAGCACCTGCGATCCGCTTTCCTCGCCCAGATGCCGGGTGACGAGCGTCTTGGCCCAGCCGATCAGCCAGGTGAGCGCCGTGCCCACGAAGATGCCGCCGATCGCGACCCAGAGGAAATTGAGCGCCGCGCCGCCGAGGGAGAAGCCGCCTGTCAGCGCAGCGGCGACCGCGAAGCGCAGGCACACCAGGCCCGACGCGTCGTTGAGAAGGGATTCGCCCTCCAATATGTGCATCATGCGCTTGGGGATGGGGGTGCGCTGCGCGATGGCTGAGACGGCGATGGGATCGGTGGGCGAGATGACCGCCGCCAGCGCGAACGCCACGGCGAGGGGCATGGCCGGGATCATCCAATGGATGAAAAGTCCCATGCCCAGCACCGTGAACACCACCAGCCCCAAAGCGAGTTCGAGGATCGTCTTGCCGTCCTTGAACAGATCCTCTCGCGGGATGCGCCAGCCGTCGAGGAACAGCAGCGGCGGCAGGAACAGCAGGAAGAAGATTTCGGGGTCCAGAGTCACCCGCCAGTCGGCGACCAGCCCCACCGCCGCGCCGAGCGCGATCTGGACCAGCGGGCGCGGCACCGGAAAGGGAAGGAGGCGGGCCAATATGCCGCTCGCCACCACGGCGGAAAGCAGGATCAGAACAAGCGTGACGGTTTCCAAGAGGCCCTCGAACGATGAAGCGGTGCATCCTGTTCATAATTGCCCGTCGACCGCGCGCCACCCCTTTCATGCCATGGGCCCGAAATTCGATTGCATGGGATATGGGCCTTCGCCCGCACGAAAAGGCTGCGTCATGGGCGTTGCACCCCGGCGAAATATATTTAAGGATACGATATAATATATCTTAATCGGAATGGGTGAAATGATGATGCTGGCCGAAGACGAAAGGCGCTTTGCGGACAGAACCTCCTTCGAGGATGGGGAAGGGGCGGGGCGATCCTTTGCATTCGCTTCCCGTCCGGAGGCGCTGGGGTGGATCGGACGCGCGGACAAGGATCTGGTGATCTGGCGGCGGCGCGTCGAGCCGGACGTCGCCGCGGAGGTCGCGGCGCTGCTGCTGGATGAAGTCGACGACATCGCCATCGCATCCGGCATCGACATATGCGCGCAGACGCTGGCTGACGCCATGACCGGCGCGGGCTATCCGGACGCGCCTGCGTTGCGCCGCGACATCGCCATGCTCGCGCGGCGGCATGCGGCCATCCTTGGCGACAGCGCGGTCAGGATCAGGCTGGAAGTGGTGGAGACGGACGCCTGCCGGAAATTCCATGCCGACCATGTGAAGGTCCGCACCATCACCACCTATCTGGGTCAGGGGACGCAATGGATCGAAGCGGGATCGCCGGAAGGGGCGGGGCTTCCGGGCGGTCCATCGATCCGCCAGTTGGACGAGGGAGCCGTCGCCATGTTCAAGGGACGGCTGTGGCAGGAAAATCCCGCCATATGGCATCGCTCGCCGCCCATCGGCGGATCGGGCGAACAAAGGCTGCTGCTGGTAATCGATTCGCCGCTGGCGCCGGTTCCGGTTCTCCGGCAAGGGGCCGGATGAGATTTCAGGACCTCCTTCTCCTCCGTGTGCCGTCGCGGTATCTCGCGCGGAACGGTGGCCCCGGCGCAGGATTCACGGCCTGAAATGGTCGGTGACTCGTCCTGCTCCATCCTCTTTGACCTTGACTCCCGACCGTCGCCGACCTATGGATTTTACTGAATGGTATTTCCTAATACCATAAGGATTTCTCTCGACCGCAGGCGTCGACAGTACAGGAAGGCATCTTTATGCACGGAACAATCAGCCCGATCGCAACCCAGCATCTGATCGGCGGGGAATGGCAGGATGGCCAGGCCCAGCAGAGCTTCACCGTCTACGATCCTGCCACCGGGCAGGCCGTCGCCCAGATGAAGGAAGCGTCGCTGGAGCAGGGCGACGCCGCCGTCGCCGCCGCTGCTGCCGCCTTCCCGGCATGGGCCGCCCTTTCCATCAACCGCCGCGCCGAAATCCTCTTCAAGGTGCGCGCGCTCATCGACGAGAATCTGGACGAGCTGGCGCATGCGCTCAGCCTCGACAACGGCAAGACCCTGGCGGAGGCCAAGGGCGAAATCGGCCGCGCGGCCGAAGCCATCGCCGGAGCCGCTGGCGCGCCCGGCATGTATCATAGCCAGTGCGGCAATGTCGCGCCCGGCCTTGACGCCCGCCGCGTCCGCGTGCCCGTGGGCGTCTGCGTCGCGATCACGCCTTTCAACTTCCCGGTCATGAACCCGTCGATGTTCGCCGCCTGGGCCCTCGTCTGCGGCAACACGTTGATCCTGAAGCCCTCGGAACAGACCCCGATGATCACCAACATGCTGGTGAACATCTTCAGGCAGGCGGGCGTGCCCGACGGCGTCCTGAACATCGTCCATGGCGGCGTCGAACTGGGCGAGCGTCTGGTTTCCCATCCGCAGGTCGCGGCGGTGTCCTGCATCACCTCCTCGCCGGTGGCCAAGGCGATCTACATGAACGGCACCGCGCACGGAAAGCGCGTCCAGGCCAATGGCGGCGGCAAGAACCCCTATCTGGTCCTGCCCGACGCCGATCTGGATAAGGCCGCCGAAGGCATTGCCGACGCCGCCTTCGGCATGGCGGGCCAGCGCTGCCTCGCCGCGAGCCGCTGCATCGTCGTGGGCGACGTCTATGACGCCTTCCTCGAAAAGCTGGCGGCGAAGGCCAAGCAATATGTGGTCGGCAGCGGCCGCAACCCGGCCGCGACCATGGGGCCGCTCGTCTCCGCCGCCAGCAAGGCGCGCGTCGAATGGGCGATCGAAGGCGCCATCGCCAGCGGCGCGACCGTCGTTCTGGATGGCCGCAAGCATGAAGTGCAGGGCGGCGAGGAAACCTCCGGCGGTTATTTCGTCGGCCCGACCATCGTCACCGGCCTCAGCCACAAGGACGCCGTGGATTGCACCGAAGTCTTCGGTCCGTTCCTGGTGGTGCACAAGGTCGCGACCTTCGACGAAGCCGTCGCCATCGCCAACGACACCGAATTCGGCAACGCCGCCTGCATCTACACCACCAACGGCTCCAACGCCCGCGCGTTCGAGATGGCATGCAACGCGGGCAATATCGGCGTGAACACCTTCCCGGCGCCGCCGATGAACTTCCAGATGGGCGGCACCGGCACGTCCTTCTATGGCGACGTTCATGTGCTGGGCGACGGTTATCTGCTGTTCTACACCGATCACAAGATGGTCGTCAGCCGCTGGTAAGACGCGGTTGATGGAAAAAAAAGGGCCGGTTCCTCGTGGGGAACCGGCCCTTTTTTGATTGAGGCATCGCTGTCAGGTTTCGGCCATCCAACCTTCGTCATCCCAGCGAAAGCTGGGATCTCTTTTGACGCCTGACTGTGCCGCAAGAAGAGAGATCCCAGCTTTCGCTGGGATGACGAAGAGAGGTTCTGGAATCCATCTAAATTGAAGTGCATCGTGCTCCTGCGAAGGCACTCGAACGAGACAAGTGGCTCGTGAGAGCCCTTCGCAGGAG
>JASGDV010000230.1:0-12868 GCA_049841255.1 Sphingobium sp. | reverse complement strand
GGACCTGATGGGCCTCACCTACACCCATTCGGGTCTCGCCACCTCCGTCATCGCCATCGACAAGCAACTGACCAAGCAGGCGCTGGTCCCCCACGGCATCCCCATGCCGGGCGGACAGGTGGTAAAGAGCGAAACCCTGTTCGAAGGCGATCCCCTTCCGCGCCCCTATGTGGTGAAGCCGGTCAATGAAGGCAGCTCCGTCGGCGTCGCCATCGTGACGGAGGGCGGCAATTATGGCTCGCCCATCGGCCGCGATGTCGAGGGGCCGTGGCTGCATTTCGAGGAACTGCTGGCCGAACCCTATATCAGGGGCCGGGAACTTACGACCGCCGTGTTGGGCGAGGAAGCGTTGCTGGTCACGGAATTGCGGCCCAAGAGCGGCTTCTACGACTTCGACGCCAAATATACCGACGGCATGACCGAGCATGTCTGCCCCGCCGACATCCCAGACGACATCGCGCAGGCGTGCAAGGCCATAGCGCTGCGCGCCCATAAGCTGCTGGGCTGCAAGGGGGCGTCGCGTTCGGACTTCCGTTGGGATGACTCGCAGGGTATCGAGGGTCTGTTCCTGCTGGAGGTCAACACCCAGCCGGGCATGACGCCGCTCAGCCTCGTGCCCGAACAGGCGGCGAAGCTGGGGATCGACTATGCGGAACTGGTCGAGCGGATCGTGGAGGATGCGCTGAAAGAGGGGGCACATCATGGCTGAGGCACGGATAAGGCGCGGCGGCACGGCGCGCCTCACGCGGACGACCGCCAGGACGCGGGGCCGCGCGCCGAGGAAATCGTCCCGCATCGACCGCTTCATCGCCGCTCTCCCCATCAGCGAAGCGACGGTGCAGCGCCTCGCAAGCTGGGCGATCATCGGCATCGCGCTGGCGCTGGCGGGCGGCGTCGCGATCATGTTCGGCCTGCCCGGCATGGCGCGTCAGGGCGCGGCGGACCTCGCCGCCCGCGCGGGCTTCGAGGTCGAGAAAGTCGAGGTGCGCGGCGTCGAGCGCATGGACGAGATGCCCGTCTACAACATCGCGCTGGGGCAGGTGGATCGTTCCATGCTCTCGCTGGACCTGCCCAGGGTGCGCGAGGAGATGCTGAAGCTCGGCTGGGTCAAGGACGCGCGCATTTCGCGCCGCCTTCCCGACACGCTGGTGGTCGACATCGTCGAGCGCGAGCCGGTCGCCGTGTGGCAGAATGCAGGCCGTCTGCAACTGATCGATGTGGCGGGCGTGGTGCTTCAGCCGGTGTCGCCCGGCGCGATGCCCGATCTGCCGCTGGTGGTGGGGCCGAACGCTAATCTCCAGACGGCGGGCCTCAACAAGCTGATGGAGAATGCGCCAGCCTTGAAGCCGATGCTGGCGGGCGCGACATGGGTGGGCAACCGCCGCTGGGACTTGCGCTTCCAGTCGGGCGAGACGCTTTCCCTGCCCGAAGGCGACAAGGATTCCGCTTCCGCCCTCGTCAACTTCGCGCGGATGGATGGCGTCAACCGCCTGCTGGGCCGGGGCATCGTCAAGTTCGACATGCGCGATCCCGACCGCTTCGTCCTCCGCCTGCCGCAGGGTCTGGCGCAGGACAAGCCCGAAGTGCCCGCCGACAAGCCCGCCCCGGACGCGGAGGGATAAGCCGCCATGGCCCAGCCCAAGGTCGAAAAGCTCGTCACCGCGATCGACATCGGATCGTGGAAGGTGTCCGCCCTGATCGCGGGGCGGACCGAAACGGGCGAACTGACCATATTGGGCACCGGCCAGCGCGAAAGTCGGGGCGTCCGGCGCGGCTTCATCGCCGACATGGAGCGCACCGAACTCGCCGTCCGCGAAACCGTCGAGCAGGCCGAGCGGGTCGCGGGCACCAATATCGAGGATGTGTGGGTCAGCTTCTCCGGCGGCAGCCTCGTCAGCGATGTCGTGACGGTGGAGCGCGACATGGGCGGCTATCGCGTCGAGCAGGCCGACATCGACGATCTACTCACGACCGGCCAGCAGGGGATCGACCCCGATGGCCGCGTGGTGCTGCATGCCCAGCCGACCTGCTTCACTATCAACGGCAAGGTGCCGGTCAAGAAGCCGCTGGGGATGCATGCCGACCTTCTGGGCGTCGACATCCATGTCGTGCTGGCCGACGGCGCGCCGCTCGCCAATCTCGACCTGTGCGTGCGGGGTGCCTATCTCAACGTCAATTCCATCGTCGCCTCGCCCATCGCGACGGGCTTCGCCTGCCTGTCGGAGGAGGAGCGGGATTTGGGCGTCGCGCTGGTGGAATTGGGCGCGGGGGTCACCAATGTCTCGCTTTATGCGGGCGGGATGCTGGTTGGATTGCACTCCATCCCCATCGGCGCGTCGGACATCACCGACGACATAGCCTCCGCCTTCGGCATCCGCCGCAGCCAGGCGGAGCGGATCAAATGCTTCTACGGATCGGCGATGCAGAACCGCCGCGACTTCCGCGAAATGATCGAGATCGCGACGCCCCATGGCGACGTCGCCATTCCCGGCCAGAATGCAGGCCCCAACGCCGAAGGGGGCAAGATCACCCGCGCCGCGCTGGTCGGCGTGATTTGCGAGCGATTGAATCAGATCATGGTGGAAGTGAACGCCGCATTGGCAGGCATGGGCTTCAACACGCCGACCGGGCGGCAGGTGGTGCTGACCGGCGGCGGGGCGGAGATGAAGGGCATCGCCGATTATGCGCAGGGCGCGCTGGGCCGCGCGGTCCGCATCGGCCGCCCGCGCGGGATCGCCGCTTTGCCCGAAGCGCATAGCGGCCCGGCCTTCGCGACGCTGGCGGGCCTCGCGCTCTACGGCGCTTCCAACCCGGTTGATCTAAGGGTGATGGCGCCCGCGCCGCAGACCGTGCATCGTCTCACCGCCCCCCAATGGTGGCAGCGGATGATGCGGGCGATGAAGACCAATTATTGATGGAATCGGGAATCGGACGAAATTATCTGGTGAAAAACACGAATTTCTGTTGCATTAACCTTTCAGGTCAGTTTCGCTTCACGTCGCCGAAGCTGGAGGGAGCTAGAATTTATGAGCATTGAGATCAGCCCGCCGCATGTGGACGAGTTGAAGCCACGCATCGCGGTGATCGGCGTCGGCGGCGCGGGCGGCAACGCCATCGCGAACATGATCGCCGCCAGTGTCGAGGGTGTGGATTTCATCGTCGCCAACACCGACGCGCAGGCGCTGAACGCCTCTCCGGCGGAACGGCGCATCCAGCTTGGCCCGCAGATCACCGAAGGTCTGGGCGCGGGATCGCGTCCCGAAATCGGCAAGGCGGCGGCGGAAGAAACCATCGCATCGGTCGAACAGGCGCTGGAAGGCGCGCATATGTGCTTCATCGCGGCCGGCATGGGCGGCGGCACCGGCACCGGCGCGGCCCCCGTCATCGCCAAGGCGGCGCGCGAACGCGGTATCCTGACGGTCGGCGTCGTGACCAAGCCCTTCACCTTCGAAGGCAACCGCCGCATGAAGTCGGCGGAATCGGGTATCGAGGAGCTGCAAAAGCATGTCGACACCCTGATCGTCATCCCGAACCAGAATCTGTTCCTGATCGCGAACCCCAACACCACCTTCAAGGAAGCCTTCCAGATGGCGGACGAGGTGTTGCAGCAGGGCGTCCGCGGCATCACCGACCTCATGGTCATGCCCGGCCTCATCAACCTTGACTTCGCGGACGTCCGCTCGGTCATGGGCGAGATGGGCAAGGCGATGATGGGCACCGGCGAAGCCGAAGGCGACGGCCGCGCGCTCCAGGCGGCGGAAAAGGCCATCGCCAACCCGCTGCTCGACGGCGTGTCGATGCGCGGGGCGAAGGGCGTCATCGTCTCCATCGTCGGCGGCGACGACATGCGCCTCATGGAAGTGGACGAAGCCGCCAACCATATCCGCGAACTGGTGGACCCGGATGCGAACATCATCTGGGGATCGGCGTTCAACGACGGCCTCAACGGCAAGATCCGCGTGTCGGTCGTCGCCACGGGCATCGATAGCGAAGCCGCGCAAGGCGCGACGCCGCTGACGCAGCCATTCAGCTTCGCCAGCCGTCCGTCCGTGGCGGTGCCCTCCGCAGCGCCCAAGCCCGCCGCGCCGCCGCAGCCCGCTGCCGCCGCTGCGCCGGTTGCGGAGGAAGAACCCGAAACGCTGGAACTGGACGTGCCCGAAGCGCCCGCTCCTGCGCCGCTGACGCCGCCGGTCGAGGAAAAGGCCGCGCCTGAATCCGCGCCCGCGCCGCTCCGTCCGGCTGCCGTCTTCTCCGATGAAAATCCGGATGAGGATGAACTGCTGCTGGGCGCGGAAAGCGCCGAAGCCGCCGCTCCCGCCGCTGCACCTGAACCGCCGCAGCCCGCGCCCCGCGTGGCCACCGGCGGGACGCTGTTCGAGCGGATGGCGGGCCTGACGCGCGGCGCGGACAAGGCTCCGGTCGCGGAGGATGGCAAGGGCGCGGATATTCCCCGTTTCCTCAACCGCCAGAGCAATCAGTAAAAGGATAGGGGCGCGGAGCGATCCGCGCCCTTCTTTTGCGTATCGTCGATCCTCCGGACCGATCCGACGCGCTTTTTCCCGTGGGCAATTTCCCATTCATGGCGCGATCCGCTAAGGGGTCCATGTGACACGATATCATCCATGGATTCTGGCCTCCCTCCTTCTGGCGGGAACGGCTCAGGCCCAATCCGATCAGGCGCAACTGGTTCGCCCTTCCGGTGCCGCCGATCTCAATGCGCATCTGTCGCGCCTTGCTTCCAATCCGCGCGATGTCGACTCGTTGATCGGGGCCGGGGAAGCGGCGCTGGAGCTAGACGATGCGCGCGCGGCGGCCGGCTTTTTCGCCAGGGCCGAAGCGATCCAGCCCAATAACGGCCGAATCAAGGCCGGGCTGGGCCGGGTGATGCTGAATATGCAGAATCCGGTGGAGGCGTTGCGGCAATTCGATCAGGCGGTGCGGCTGGGCTATCCCGATATCGGCTTCCTGTCCGACCGCGCGCTGGCCCGCGATCTCACCGGCGATCAGGCGGGCGCGCAACGCGATTATCAGGCCGCGCTGCGCCGGACGCCCGATGATCCGGAACTGATCCGGCGCTATGCCGCGTCGCTCGGCATATCGGGACAGATTGAGGCGTCCGACAAGATGCTCCAGCCGCTGCTCTACAAGAGCGATCGCGCGGCGTGGCGTTATCGCGCCTTCATATTGGCGATGAACAACAAGCAGGCGGAAGCGAAGAAGATCGCGGAGCAGACCTTGCCCGCGCAGCTTGCGAGCGCCCTTACGCCCTATATGCAGAAAATGCCGTATCTGACGGCGGGGCAAAAGGCGGCGGCGGTGCATTTCGGGCATTTCCCGACCAATGTGGGAACGCGCATAGCGGCGGTGACGCCGACTGCGCCGCCGCCTTCCACCACCGCGCCTGCACCGGCCGCGCCTGCCGCAGCCACCCCTTCGCCCTCGTCCGCGCGGGCGGATCGCCGGCCCCGCAATACGTATCGCGGCGCGGCAAGGGTGGCGCAAGCGACAGGAAATCGAGCACCGGCCGCTTCCTCTCCCGCCGTGCCCGCTCCGACGCCGTCCGTCCCGATGGTGGACCCTTATCGCTCGGCCCCGCCACAGGCCGCCGCATCGCCACAGGCCGTTCCGCCTTCACCGGCCCAGCCGCAGCAGGTTCCGCCGCAGCAAGTGCCGCCCCGTCCCGCGGCCGCCCCCGCGCAGGCTGCGCCTCAGCCCCGGCCGGTGCAGGCTACGCCGCCATCCGTGCGTCAGGCGGAAACCGTGCCGCCTGCTTCTTCACCGGGGGCAGTGCAGGGGCCGCCCGCGCCAGGCTTTGAATCCACGCAGATTGCGCGCGCCCCGGCGACGGCTCCAGCGCAGCAGGCCAATCCCCTCAACGCCGCCACCCTGGCTCGCGCGCCGGTTCCGCCAACGGCACCGCCGGTTCAAGCCGCTGCTCCGGCAGCTCAAACCGCCATGCCCGCCGTTGCCACTCCTTCCGTTCAGTCCGCGCCGCCGCCGCAACCCGTGCCGACGCCGCAGCCCAATCCGGAAGCGACGCGGACGCTGGCCGACATCATCCACGCCATCGACGTGCCGGAATCGGAGATGAAGCCCAGCGTCGCGCCGGTCGATCTGGCCGAGGTCGCCGCCTTGCAGGCCGCGCGCCGCGCCGAACGCGAAGCCGCCGCCGACAAGGCGAAGAAGGCCGCAGCCGCCAAAGCCAAGGCCGAAGCGGACGCCAAGGCAAAGAAGGAAGCCGAAGAAAAGAAGCGTCTGGCCGACAATCCTGCCCGCAACTGGGTGCAGATCGGCACCGGATCGGACAAGGGCGCTCTTGCCTTCACCCTTCGGAACCTTCGCAAGAAATATGACGAGGTCGCGCCGCAGGATGGATGGACGGCGGGCTGGGGCCGAACCAATCGCCTGCTGATCGGACCTTTCCCCAGCTTCACGCGCGCCAAGGCGGTGGAATCCAAGCTCAAGGGCGCGGGCGCGGATGCCTTCGCATGGCAAAGCGGCGCGGGCGAGGTTGTCGAGCGGATCGGCGGCAAGTAAGCCGCGCCCATGACGACGCTCGCTCCCTACGCTTCCTACCCCGGCCAGAGCCGGGGCCGTCTCCATGCCGAGCCGGGCGGCGAGATGCGGGGCCCGCGCGACATGTTCCAGCGCGACCGCGACCGCATCATCCATTCCATCTCCTTCCGCCGCCTGCGGCACAAGACGCAGGTGTTCGTGTCGCCCGACGGCGATCATTTTCGTGTCCGCCTGACCCACAGCCTTGAAGTCGCGCAGATCGGCCGCACCACCGCCCGCACACTGGGCCTCAACGAGGATCTGACCGAGGCGCTGTGCCTCGCCCATGACATCGGCCATCCGCCTTTCGGCCATGCGGGGGAGGATGCGCTGGAAGCCGCGCTGGAGGCTCAAGGCGGCTTCGACCACAACGCCCATACGCTCCGCACGCTGATGCTGCTGGAAAGTCCCTATCCGCTGTTCCGGGGCCTGAACCTCAGTTGGGAAATGCTGGAGGGGCTGGCCAAGCATAACGGTCCCGTCGACCGTCCCGGCTGGGCCATGCGGGAGGTCGACGCGCTGTTTCCGCTCGATCTTGCCAGCCATGCCTCGCTGGAGGCGCAACTGGCGGCGATTTCGGACGACATCGCCTATGACAATCACGACATAGACGACGGCTTGCGCGCCGGTCTGCTAACGCTGGATCAGTTGCTGACGGTGCCGTTGGTCAAAAGCTGCTGGGACAGGGTGCGCGCCCGCTATCCCGATGTCCCGGAGGACAGGCTGTTGCGCGAACTGGTGCGTGAGCAGATCGGCGTGATGGCGAACGACCTGATCGCCGCGACCCGCGCCAATATCGCGGCGTCGGGCGTCGGGACGGTGGAGGATGTGCGGCAGTTCGGACAGCCGCTGGTCGGCTTCTCCCCCGAACTCGCGGCGCAGGAGCGCGAACTCAAGCGGTTCATGTATGCGGCGCTCTACCACCATCCCGAACAGCTTGCCGCCGCCGAACGCGCGCGGGTGATCGTCACCGACCTGTTCCGCGCCTATCATGACCGGCCCGGCCTGATGCCGCCCGAATGGCGGGACGATTGCGCGCTGGAGGAGCCGCAGCGCAGCCGTCACATCGCCGATTTCATCGCGGGCATGACGGACCGCTATGCCGAAAAGCGCCATGCCGAGATATATGGCGAGACCGATTTCGCCTGAACCTTCTCCAAAGGGTGATTGACGCCGCCCGCCCATTTGCGCCATGCGGGAGTCGTCTCCGGCATCGAGGATTCGGTGCCGGGCATGATGCGGGAGAGCATGGCGGGCCTTTCAGGCCAGACGCCGTCGCCGAAGGAGCAACCGCCCCGGAATCTCTCAGGCCAAAGGACCGCATCATGGGCAGACACTCTGGAAAGCGGACGGCTCATGCCGTCCCACCGAAGGGGTAAGCCATCCGGTCGAAAGGCCGATGGTCAAAGCTCTCAGGTTCCGTGACAGAGGGGGTGGCAAGCGCGTCGGCCTATCGGGCCTGTTTGCGTCTGTCGCCGAAACCCCATCACGGAAAGGCCGCCCCATGACCGGCAAGGACGATATCGCCGCCCTCGAAGAGGAACTTCCGCCGAGTGCGCTGCCGCTCGACGCCTGGCATCGCGCGCAGGGCGCCCGCATGGTGGTCTTCGCGGGCTATCACATGCCGATCCAGTATGAAGGCATCATGGCCGAACATAGCTGGACCCGCGAACATGCGGGCCTGTTCGACGTCAGCCATATGGGCCAGCTCACTTTCTCCGGAGAGGGCGTGGACGCCGCGCTGGAGCAACTTCTGCCCAGCGACATCAAGGGCCTGAAGCCCTTCCGTCAACGCTATTCGATGCTGCTGGACGAGGAAGGCGGCATCCTCGACGACCTGATGGTCTCGCGTCTCGGCGACGGTGCGTTCGACGGCGCGGACATCTACATGGTCGTCAACGGCGCGACCAAATATGACGATATCGGCTGGATGATCGAGCATCTGCCCGACGAAGTCACCATGAACCATATGGACGAGCAGGCGCTGCTCGCGCTGCAAGGGCCGGAAGCGGGCGAGGCGCTGGCCGCGCTGATCCCCGAGACGGCGGACCTTTTCTTCATGCAGTCCGGCCCCTTCGCATGGCGCGGCGTGCCGCTGTGGATCAGCCGGTCGGGCTATACTGGCGAGGACGGTTTCGAGATCAGCGTGCCCGCCGACGCCGCCAAACTGCTCGCCGACGCGCTGGTCGCCCTGCCGCAGGTCAAGCCCATCGGCCTTGGCGCGCGCGATTCGCTGCGGCTGGAGGCGGGGCTGCCGCTCTACGGCCACGACCTCGATCCGCGCGTCAGCGCCATCGGCGCGGACCTGGGTTTCGCCATCCAGAAGCGCCGCCGCGAGGAAGGCGGCTTCTTCGGCCATGCCCGCGTGATGAAGGAGCTGGCGGACGGTCCCGGCGCGAAACGCGTCGGCCTCACCGTCGAAGGCCGCTTGCCTGCGCGCGAGGGCGCGCCGATCCATGCGGGCGACGTGATGGTGGGCGAAGTCACCTCCGGCGGCTTCGCGCCGACTGTGGGCGCGCCCATCGCGATGGGCTGGGTCAGCCTGCCGCACAGCGCTGTCGGCACGGCGCTGGAGATCGAGGTGAGGGGCAAGCGCATCGCCGCGACCGTTGCGCCGATGCCGTTCGTGCCGCACCGTTACCGCCGCCAGAAGGCTTGAGTTATCCGAGGGGAGTTCAGACCATGAGCCGCTATTTTACCGACGAACATGAATGGATCGACGTGGCGGGCGAAATCGCCACCGTCGGCATCACCGATTACGCGCAGGAGCAGTTGGGCGACATCGTCTTCGTCGAACTGCCCGCCGAAGGCGCAACCTTCGACAAGGGCGACGATGCGGCCGTGGTGGAATCGGTGAAGGCCGCGTCCGACGTCTATGCGCCGATCTCCGGCGAAGTGGTCGAAACCAACGGCGCGCTGGAGGACGAACCCGCCCTCGTCAACAGCGACCCGGAAGAGGATGGCTGGTTCTTCAAGCTGCGCCTCACCGACGCCAGCGAACTGGAAGGGCTGATGAACGAAGCCGCCTACAAGAAGTTCGTGGCGAGCCTTTGAGAACCTATGGCCCCTCCTCTTCAGGGAAGGGGTTGGGGTGGACAGTCCTATGCACAAAGCTGCGGATGGCCCCACCCCCGGCCTCTCCCCTGAAGGGGAGGGGAGAGGAGATGTAAATGCGCTACCTACCCCTAACCGACGCCGACCGGCAGGCGATGCTCTCCGTCATCGGCGCGGCGAGCGTGGACGATCTGTTCGTCGACGTCCCCGCCGAAGCCCGCCTCGACGGCGGCATCGCGGGCCTGCCCGATCATGCCAGCGAAATGGCGGTCGAACGCCATATGGCGCGGCTCGCGAAGCAGAATCTGTCGGCGGGGGAAGCGCCCTTCTTCCTGGGCGCGGGGGCTTATCGCCATCATGTGCCCGCCAGCGTCGATCACCTGATCCAGCGTGGCGAGTTCCTGACCGCCTACACGCCCTATCAGCCGGAAATCGCGCAGGGCACGCTTCAGGTGCTGTTCGAGTTCCAGACGCAGGTGGCGCGCCTGCTCGGCTGCGATGTCGCCAATGCATCCATGTATGACGGCTCGACCGCCTGCTGGGAAGCGATCGGCATGGCCCGCCGCATCACCAAAAGGGGCAAGGCGCTGCTCTCGTCGGGCCTCCATCCGCATTATGTCTCGGTCGCGAAGACCATGGCGAAGTTCACGGGCGACGCGCTGGTCCACGACACGCCGAAACTGGAAGCCGCGACCGATCTCGACGCGCTGATCGCCGCCATCGACAAGGACACAAGCTGCGTCGTCGTCCAATATCCCGACATCCTGGGCCGCATTGAGGATCTGACCCCGCTCGCCGACGCCGCCCATGAAGCAGGCGCGCTGCTGGTCGCGGTTGTGACCGAGCCGGTCGCGCTGGGCGCCATCGCCGCGCCCGGCCATATGGGCGCGGACATCGTGGTGGGCGAGGGGCAGTCCATCGGCGTCGGCCTGCAATTTGGCGGGCCTTATCTGGGCCTGTTCGGCTGCAAGCAGAAATATGTCCGCCAGATGCCCGGACGCCTGTGCGGCGAGACGGTGGACGCGGCGGGCCAGCGCGGCTTCGTGCTGACCCTCTCCACCCGCGAGCAGCATATCCGCCGCGAGAAGGCGACGTCCAACATCTGCACCAATTCCGGCCTTTGCGCGCTGGCGTTCAGCATCCACATGACGCTGTTGGGCGAGAAGGGGCTGCGCGACCTTGCGGCGCTCAACCACGCCTATGCGGTTCAGGCCGCCGACCGCCTTGCGCAAGTGCCGGGCGTGAGGCTGCTCAACACCGCCTTCTTCAACGAGTTCACCCTTGTCCTCCCGAAGGACGCGCGCGAAGTCGTCCGCAACCTCGCCGACCGGGGCGTGCTGGGCGGCGTGTCGCTGGGCCGCCTGTTCCCGGACGCGCCGGAGATCGGCCATGGCCTCGTCGTCGCGGTCACGGAGACGGTGACGGCGGAGGACAGCGAAACATTCGCCAAGGCGCTGGAGGAGGAACTGGCATGACGATGCTCAAGGAAGGCCGCCCCACCGCGCCAGAGGCCGTCGCGCAGGAACATATGTCACCCGCGACCGCCACCGGCAACCGCGCGCTGATGCTGGAGGAGCCGCTGATCTTCGAGATCGGCACGACCGGCACGACCGGCGTCGATTTCGCGCAAGCGCCCAAGGTCGCCAGCCGCCTCGGCACGCTCGCGCGAAGGGACGCCATCGGCCTGCCGGGCCTGTCGGAGCAGGAGACGGTGCGCCATTATACGCGCCTCAGCCGCCAGAATTACGCCATCGACCTCGGCCTCTTCCCGCTCGGCTCCTGCACGATGAAGCATAACCCGCGCCTCAATGAGAAGGTCGCGCGGATGCCGGGCTTTGCCGACATTCATCCCTTGCAGCCGCAATCGACCGTGCAGGGGGCACTGGCGGTCATCAACGAACTCGCCTTCTGGCTGATCGACCTGACGGGCATGCATGGCGTCGCGATGACGCCCAAGGCGGGCGCGCATGGCGAACTCTGCGGCCTGCTCTGCATCCGCGCGGCGCTGGAGGCGCGCGGCGATGCGCGGCAGGTCGTGCTGGTGCCTGAGAGCGCGCACGGCACCAATCCCGCGACGGCGGCGTTCTGCGGCTACAAGGTGGAGGACATTCCATCGACGCCCGATGGGCGCGTCGATCTGGCGGCGCTCAAGGCGCGGCTTGGCCCGGACGTGGCTGCGGTCATGATTACCAATCCCAACACCTGCGGTTTGTTCGAGCGTGACATGAAGACGATTTCCGACGCGGTCCATGCTGCCGGAGCCTTCGTCTATTGCGACGGCGCGAACTTCAACGCCATCGTCGGGCGGGTCCGCCCCGGCGACCTCGGCGTCGACGCCATGCACATCAACTTGCACAAGACCTTCTCCACCCCTCATGGCGGCGGCGGTCCCGGCTCCGGCCCGGTGGTGCTGTCCGAGGCGCTCGCGCCCTTTGGGCCGCTTCCCTATACCGCGCGCATGGCGGACGGTACCATCCACCTGATCGAGGAGGAGAATGTCGGCGAGGAGATGCCGCAAAGCTTCGGGCGCATGAGCGCCTTCCACGGCCAGATGGGAATGTTCACCCGCGCGCTGGCCTATATCCTGAGCCATGGCGCGGATGGCTTGCGTCAGGCAAGCGGGGATGCCGTCCTCAACGCCAACTATATCCTGCGCAGCCTCTCGGACGTGCTGGACGCACCCTTCGGGGCAAGCGGCCCCTGCATGCATGAGGCGCTGTTCAGCGATAAGGGGTTGGCCGAAGGCTTCACCACGCTCGACATCGCCAAGGGGCTGATCGACGAAGGCTTCCACCCGATGACCATGTATTTCCCGCTGGTCGTCCACGGCGCGATGCTGATCGAGCCGACCGAGACGGAAAGCAAGGCGGCGCTGGACCAGTTCATCCTGGCGCTCCGCAGCCTGGCGGAGCGCGCCAAGGCAGGAGATGAGGCGCTCAAGGGCGCGCCCTATCACGCGCCCCGCCGCCGCCTCGACGAGACGCTGGCCGCGCGCAAGCCGGTGCTTGTCTGGAGCGAGCCGAATATCGCCTAAGCATTCTGAATTCGGCCGGAACAGCCGACGGTTCGCAGAATGCGGACAACAAACGATGAATAGAGCGTTGGTCGATTCAATCTAATCGACCAACGCTCTAGGACCAATCGACATTCAGGAGATGGCGTGGCGAGCCAAGGGCCAGCGCCAGCTAAAATGGTGGTTTTCCGTGACCCGGAGCGCAGCGTGCATAAAGCACGTGAGCACCGGAAGCGCGGAAAGCCG
>JASGDV010000229.1:0-2682 GCA_049841255.1 Sphingobium sp. | reverse complement strand
TACCAAGCTCTCCCGGCTCTATGAGGCGATCGAGAATGGATTGGTCGATATGGGCGATCCGTCGCTCAAGGCGCGCATCGCCGAGCTAACCACCCTCCGCGACCAGGCCCGCGGGGATGCCGAGCGGGCTGTCGCTCATATCGAGCGCATCAGCCCGGAGATCACCGTCGAGAGCCTTCATGCGTTCGCGCTGGCCGCGAAACATAAGCTGCGCCATGACGACGGCTCCTATGCGCGGAACCATGTGCGCGCCGTTGCGCAGCGGGTCGAGGTCCATAGCAAGACGGATGTGCGAATCTGCGGCACGCGCACCGAGTTGCTGCGCACCCTCACCGCCGTCTCTGGCGTAGAGGCGGCGGTGCTAGGGACTCGGGCTTTTGGACCGAAATGGTGCCCAGAAGAGGACTCGAACCTCCACGACCTTGCGATCGCCAGCACCTGAAGCTGGTGCGTCTACCAATTCCGCCATCTGGGCACGGGGTAGGTGGGCGCGATTAGCCGTTGGCCAAAGGGCTGTCAATCGCATCCGGCGCATAATTTTTCTGACCGCGATCGCCGAACCTTCTAAAGAGCGGACAAAGGCTTCCATCATGCAGGGAGGATCGGTCCTGAATATCCCGCAACCATTATCGCCGCCCGCTTTCCATCCGCGCCCGGACGGGCTGAAGCTGGCCTATCGGCATCGCACGGGCGCCGGGCCGACGATCGTCTTCCTGCCCGGCTATATGTCGGACATGGAGGGCGGCAAGGCCGTCGCGCTCGACCGATGGGCGGCGGAGCAAGGGCGCGCCATGCTGCGGCTCGACTATGCAGGCAATGGCGCAAGCGAAGGCGCGTTCGAGGATGGCACGCTGGCAAGCTGGAGGGACGATGCCCTGCTGCTGATCGATTCGCTGGCGCAGGGGCCGCTTCTGTTGGTGGGGTCGTCCATGGGCGGGTGGCTGGCGCTGCTCATCGCGCTCGCCCGGCCGGATCGGGTGGCGGGGATCGTGGGCATAGCCGCTGCGCCGGACTTCACTGAATGGGGCTTTGCGGAAGCCGACAGGGCGATATTGGCCACCGAAGGCCGCCTGATCGAGCCGACACCCTATAGCGACCGGCCCTCCGTGACGACCCTGGCCTTCTGGCAATCGGGACAGGCCCTGAAGCTGCTGGAGGGCGAAATCCCGCTCGATTGCCCGATATGCCTGGTCCATGGTCAGGCCGATCCCGATGTCCCGTGGGACATCGCGCTCAGGATCGCCCGGCAGGCGCGTTCATCCGATGTGCAGACGCTGCTGGTTAAGGACGGCGACCATCGCCTTTCGCGCGATGGCGACATTGCCCTGTTGATCCGCACGGTCGGCAGCCTGCTGGACAGAATCTGATGCCTTTTCTCCTCCCCCTCCTCCTGCTGATGCCGCAAGCCTATGATCCGGAGATCGAGGCGGTGATGAACCGCAAGCGCAAGGAGGCGGCCGAGGCCCGCGCCTCCGCCGCGCAGGCGGCTCCCGCTCCCGCCGCACAGTCGGGAACGCAGGATGGCCTGATCCCCGTCCCGCCAAAATATGCCGCGCCTTTTCAAGCCTGCATCGACGCCGCGCTGGACGCGCCCGAAAAGGGCGTGGCCTTCGCGGAGAAATGGCGGATCGAAGGGGGCAGCTTCTATTCACGGCATTGCATGGGCTTCGCCTATGCGCGGGCGGAGCGGTGGGCGCCCGCCATCGTCGCGCTGGAACAGGCGGCGGACGAGGCGGAACGCACCGGCGAAATCGCGCAGAGCGCGCGGCTCTGGGCGCAGGCGGGCAATGCCGCGCTGGCGGGCGGAGACGCGGCCAAGGCCAAGGCCGATTTCGACGCGGCGCTGGCGCGGGGCTTGCCCGACGGCATCGAAAAGGGCGAGGCGCATCTGGACCGGGCCCGCGCGCTGGTGGCGCTCAATGACAATAAAGGCGCGCGGGAATCGCTCGACATCGCGCTGGAACAGGCCCCCAAGGACCCGCTCGGCTGGCTGCTCTCCGCCACTCTGGCGCGGCGCATGGGGGAAATGCCGTTGGCGCAGGCGCATATCGCGCGGGCGGTCCAACTGTCGCCCGACGACGCTTCGGTCGCACTGGAGGAAGGCAATATCGCAATCCTCACCGATCATGCCGACATGGCGCGCTCCGCATGGCAACGCGCGGTGAAACTGGCCCCCGAAGCGCCTGCGGGCAAGGCGGCGGCGGACAATCTCACTCGCCTGCCATCCACGCCTTGAAGCCCCTCACGTTTGTCCTGATCCAGTCGAAAAGCGCCGCGCTCCTGCGCAGGCAGGAGCAGGAATCCGCTTGAACAGGGCGGCCTCTAGTTCAGATAGAAATCGACGGTCGTGACGACGCGCACCTTCTTGTAGGGCGTGTCGCTCGATCCGTCCGCCTCGCCGTCGCGCGGCTCGATGGAGAAATAGCCTTGCGTGGCGCTCTTGATGCCGCCCACGCTGGCGCCGCTGTCGCGCGCGAACTGCTCGGCGGCGGCGCGGGCATCCCTGGTGGCGGCGGCGACCATCTGGGGCTTCACGTCATTCAGCTTGGTGAAGCTGTAGCGCATCCCCGATCCTTCCTGCAGCGTCACGCCACGCCGGACCAGATCGAATTGCTGCGCCACGGCCCGTTGCGCGCGGGCGATGTCCGTCGTCCGCAACAGCATCCGCTGGGTGATGGTAAT
>JASGDV010000228.1:0-6328 GCA_049841255.1 Sphingobium sp. | reverse complement strand
TTGACCACCGATTCAACCCATCGCGTCTTGTGCGCCGGTATGAAGATCGACGACGAAATCGGCCAGCTAACAGTCATTCAAACACCTCTTCTAAAATCTTTGACCCAGTGAAGATCGACGAACGTCCTGCCCCATGGCCCGGCACAGGGCAACTTCGTTTCACATCGAACGCTCTATTCGACCGGCCCTGCCGTCATGACGGGAGCGCAGATCTTACACGCCTGTCCGCGACATACATGTCCCCTTAGCAGGGGATTTGCATCGCTATCGGCCTTTGCCGATCGTCTATCGCGATCAGCACGTCGGCCCGGCCGGGCATTTCCGCGAGCATATGGCGCGTCAATCTTTCATAATGATCGATGAAGCGGTCCAGCGCGGCCCGATCCATCACCGCCGCACCCTCGGGCCGCCGGGCAGCGAGCTTCGCTTCCTGCTTGCGGCGGTTGGCCCGCACATTCTCAAAAGCGGGCACCTGCAACATCACCAGAAGATCGATGCGTTCGAACAACCGGGCATAATCCTCCTTGAGCCGGCGATTGATTTCCCGCCGCCACAGGCCTTGCGGGTCCTCCCGCTCCTCCAGCCCGTTCATGGGGATTTCCAGCCCTTCGTCCGGCATCGGCGCGGCCCCGACGCACCACCCTTCGAACAATATGATGTCGACGGGGCCTTCCACGCGTTCGCTTCGATCCAGACGGTCGTCCACCGCCTTGTCGAACCGGGGCAGATCGGCGGGCTGGCCCGCCAGCAGGGCGTCCAGCACTTTCATGCCCAACGCCACGTCATGCGTTCCCGGCACGCCGCGCGTCGCGAAAAGCGGATGGATGGAACGCGCCAGCCGCTCCCGTTCCGTTCGCTTCAGATACAGGTCGTCAATCGACAACAAGGCGCTCGAAAGACCTTTTTCCTCCAGCAGCGCGGCCAGGAACAGGCAAAGGGTCGATTTGCCGCTGCCCTGCGCACCGTTCACGCCCACCAGCAGCGGATGCTTCGTTTCGTTCCGCTTCGCGATATGATCGGCCAGAATGCGCCAATAGCGACGGACGATCTCTGCATAATCCGGCGGCAATCCTTCGCTTTCCATCAGCGCGGCGATGCGGTCCGTTCGCGGTTGAATCATCAGGCTTTCCGATACGGCATGACATTTCCCCAAGCCTCACCCGTGCGATACGGCCTTCCCGTCCGTTCAGCAACCGGCCCCCCGAGAAGGGGAGTGACAGAAAAGAGCTTCTGGCCTAGCTGCCTTTCCCAAGATGTCCGAAGATGATGATCGGAACAAAAGGAGAGAGCGGTGGCCCAGGAACAACTGGCATGGATCGACACCCATTTCCACTTATTCAACCGCAAGGAACTGACCTATAGCTGGCTGGAAAAAGTCATCGAGCCATGGTCGGACATCATGGGCGACTACACGCCGTTGATCGAGCGTGGAGATTATATGCTGGAGGATTATCTGGCAGAGGCGCGGCCGACCAACGTCGTCAAGCTGGTCCATGCCGACGCCGCTTTCGGTTCGCGTCCCGAAGACGAAACCCGCTGGCTTCAGAAAGTCGCGGACGCGGCATCCATCCCGCTCTACATAGTGGGCCACGCCGATTTATCCGCGCCCGATGCTCCCGAGATCCTCGACCGTCAGTGCGAAAGTCCCAATTTCCGCGGCATCCGCATGTTGTGGGGCGCGGCGCAGGCGGATAGCGATGTTTTCCGCGCGGGTTTCAGGCATCTGGTGGACCTCGACCTGTGCTTCGAGGAACCGATGGCGCTCGAAAATACGGACAGGTTCGGGCGGCTCGCCAAGGATTTCCCCACGGCACGCATCATGCTGGGCCATTGCGGGATGCCGATGCGGCGGGACAAACATTATCTCGACAACTGGCGGGCGTCCCTCCAGCAACTCGCACCTTATGACAATATCTACTGCAAGCTGTCGGGCCTGCATATGACCGATCATGACTGGACATTCGAATCCATGCGGGTGGTCGTCGAAACCGTCATCGACATATTGGGACCGGACCGCTGCTTCTTCGCGTCCAACTGGCCTGTCGACTCGCTCTATGGCGGCACCTTTTCCGATCTCGTGAACGATTACCGGCGGATCATCGAATCCTATTCGATGGATGAGCAGAAAGCCCTGCTTCGTGGAAATGCCGAGCGTTTCTACAGGATCTAGGGTCAGGCGCGGATGACGCCGCCATAGCTCTTCGTCAGAGCCGCCCTCACAGCCGCGCGGATTTCGGCGCGGACGGGATGGGTGCTGGACGGCAGATGCTGGGTCATGAAGATGCCGATCAATCGCTCAACCGGATCGACGAAGAACCAGGTCGAAAAAATGCCGCCCCAGCTAAAGTCCTGCGTCTCCAGCCCCATGGCGAAGCCAAGGCCGAAACCCACCCCGGCATAGTCCACTTCGCTGAACATGCCCGTCGACAGGCTCGCAAGGTCGCGTCCGTCCGGCAGGCGGTTGGTACGCATCGTTTCCACCGTCTCCGGTTTCAGCAGCCGCACGCCGTCCAGTTCGCCGCCGCGCAACAGCATCCGCGCGAAGCGATGATAATCCGCCGTGGAGGAAACCAGCCCTCCCCCGCCCGCGCGGAATCGCAGCGGGCGGCTCCAACTACTCCGCGCGCCCCGGTCGCTGAGCGCGATGCCGGTGCCGGTGAACCGCCATGCGTCGGTCAGCCGATCCGCGCGGTCGGCGGGCACGGTGAAGAAGCTGTCCGCCATCCCCAGCGGATCGAATATCCGCGCCCGGAACAGGCTTTCCAGATCCATGCCCGTCAGCCGTTCGACCGCCACGCCCAGCACATCGGTGGAGACGGAATAATTCCAGCTTTCCCCCGGCTGGAACTCCAGCGGAATGTCGGCCAGCGCGGCGATGAAATCGTCGGACGACCGCTTCTGCTGGAACTCGTCCAGCCCCAGCGCTCGATAGCGCGCGTCGATGGGCGTGCGCCGCTGCAAGCCGTAGGTCAGGCCGGAGGTATGGCGCAGCAGGTCGATCATCCGCATCGGTCTTTCGAGCGCCTTGCCCTCCAACCCCACGCGCAGTCGCGCAAATTCAGGAATCACGTCCGTCACCGGATCGTCCAGACCCACCAGCCCCTGCTCCACCAGCATCATGAAAGCCACCGACGTCACCGGCTTCGTCATGGAGGCGATGCGGAACAGCGCATCGTCGCGCAACAACTCCCCCGACGCCTGCCCGAATCCTCGGCTGACCGACAGGATGGTGCGTTCGTCCCGCGAAACAAGCAATTGCATGTGCGGCAGCTTCCCGCCCGCCACATAGGTCCGGTCCAGATGATCCACCAGCGCGTCGAGCCGGTCCGGGTCCATGCCCCTGTCCCGCGCCGCTTCCCGGTCGGTATATCCTGTCATATGCGCTCCCGCCATGTTCGACGGCGCTAAACCAGCGGTGCGGACAGGTAAACCGTCATCGCCTTGCCAAGACCCCGCCCGCGCCTCTATTGCAGCGGCTGAACGGCAAGCACTGGACCCTGACAGACATGGCCACGGGCCTTTCCGCGATCTTCCTTCAGAACCGCCCCGCCCTGCTGCGCTTCCTGCGCGGGCGCGGCGCGGGCGAGGATGCGGAGGATATGTTGCAGGATATGTGGATGAAGCTGGAGGCGAAGGATCTGGGTCCGGTCGCCGATCCGCTGCCCTATCTCTATCGCATGGCCAATAATCTGATGCTGGACCGCTATCGTTCCACCATCCGCCGCGAAAGGCGCGAGCAGGACTGGGCGGAGGGCGCGGGCGGCGTCATGGCCGATCCGGGCGAGGACATCGCCATCGACGAACGCATGATCCTGAACCAGCGGCTGGAGGAAGCCCGCGCCGTGCTGCGCGAGCTTGGCCCGCGCGTTGAACTGGTGTTCCGCCGATTCCGCATCGAAGGCGTGGGCCAGCGCCTGATCGCCGAAGAACTGGGCGTCAGCCTCACCACCGTGGAGAAGGATCTGCAAAAGGCCTATCGCGCCATGATCGCCCTCAAGCAAAGGCTGGATACGGAATGAGCGCGGCGGCGGCGTCAAAGCCTGCAAGGGGTGAACAATGAACAGGGCCGATGCCATGATCCATGAGGATGCGCTGCTGTGGGTGATCCGCACGCGCGATCCGGAATTCGTCGACTGGGAAGGCTTCACCGCATGGCTGGAGATCGACCCGGCCCACGCGGCGGCCTATGACGCGCTGATGGCGCAGGATGCCAGCCTGGACGAGATCATCCCGGCCGAGCCGGTCCATATGCCCGCGCCCGCCAATGACGCGGGCGATCCCGTCAAACGCGGCTGGCGGCCGATGCGCTGGTTCGGCGGCGGCGCGGTGGCGGCCGCGCTGGCGGCGGCGGTGTCGCTGGGCGTCATGAACCGGAGCGACATCTACACGGTCACGACCGCACCGGGCGAAACCCGCAGCATCGCGCTGGACGACGGCACGAAGATCGACGTGAACGGCGGCACGACGCTGCGGCTCGACCGCAAGAATCTGCGCTTCGCTGCGCTCGACAAGGGCGAGGCCGCCTTCACCGTGCGGCATGACGAGGCAAATCCTTTCCGCGTCACCGTGGGCGACGACCTGTTCGAGGATGCGGGCACCGTCTTCAACATCGTCCGCAGCGACGCTTCGACCCGCATTGGCGTGTCGGAGGGCAAGGTGATCTACAATCCCCGCGCAGAGGCCATCGCCCTTCCCGCAGGCCGCGCGCTGACCGAGGATGCGTCCGGCGTGAAGGTCATGAACATCGTGCCCGAAGCCGTGGCGAGCTGGCGGAGCGGGCGGCTGGTCTATGCCAACGTCCCCATCAGCGAGGTCGGCGAGGACATAGCCCGCTCCATCGGCGTGCGCCTGACCGCCACGCCGGGCGCGGCGGCGATGCGCTTCACCGGCACCATCGCGCTGGACAAGGACCCGGCGCGCTTCTTCTCCGGAGCCGCGCCGCTCATGGGATTGACCGCCGTCCGTCAAGGGGACGGATGGCTGCTGAAAGAAGGGGATGGTCCGCAAAGCTGACGTCCTTTTCGTCACCGCCCTCGCCATAGCGGCCGCGACGCCCGCGCGGGCGGCGGACAGACAGACTATCGACCTCGCCCCCGGCAGGCTGGGCGAGGCGGCGGTCGCGCTCGGCCGTCAGACAGGAACCAGCATCGGCATGTCGGACCAGTCGCTCGCGGGCATCGCGACCCCCGCCGTGCGCGGCCGCATGTCGGCGGAGGCGGCGTTGAAGCGCCTGCTCAAGGGCAGCGGCGCTTCCCTCCGGCGGATCGACGGGCGGACGTTCCGCATCGTGCGTGCCTTCCTTCCCCCGCGCTCCACGCCCACGCCGCCCGCAGCCAGTCCCGAGACATTCGCCCCCGCCCCGCCCCCGGCGGAGATCGTCGTCACCGCGTCCAAGCGCGACGTGCCATTGCTCCGTTATGCGGGCATGGTCGACATGGTGGATGGCGGCCTGTTCAGCAGCGGCGAAGCGGCGGGCGGATCGGCGGCGCTGCTTTCCCGCGTGGCGAGCCTCAGTTACACCCATGCCGGATCGGGCCGAAACAAGCTCTTCATCCGCGCCATGGCGGATTCGGGTGTGGCGGGGCCGACGCAGGCCACGACGGGGCAATATCTGGGCGACATGCGCCTCAACTATGCCGCGCCCGACCCGGACCTGCGCCTCTACGACATGCGCGGCGTCGAGGTGCTGGAAGGACCGCAGGGCACGCTTTACGGCGCGGGATCGCTGGGCGGCATCGTCCGCATGATCCCCAATCCGCCCAATCTGGGGGAAGCGGGGGGGCAGATTTCGGCGGGCGTATCCGCCACGCAGCATGGCGATCCGGGCGGCGACCTGTCCGCCATGGTGAACCTGCCCATCGTGCCGGAAAAGATCGCGCTGCGCGTCGTCGGCTATGGCGTGCAGGAGGGCGGCTATATCGACGACCGGCTGCGCGACCTCCATGACGTGAACCGGACGCGCATCTACAGTGGGCGCGCGGCGCTGCGGCTTGCGCCCAATGACGACTGGACTGTCGACCTCAGCGGCCTTTATCAGCGGATCGACGGCCGCGACGCGCAATATGCGACCCGCGACGCCGGACGGCTGACGCGGGATTCCAGCGTCGCCCAGCCCTATCATTCCGATTATCTGCTGCTGAACGCGCGGGTGGAGCGGCAATGGGACGATCTGCGCTTCGTGTCATCCACCGGCTATGTCCGCAACATCCTC
The DNA here is from genome assembly GCA_049841255.1 of Sphingobium sp. Classification (GTDB taxonomy): domain Bacteria; phylum Pseudomonadota; class Alphaproteobacteria; order Sphingomonadales; family Sphingomonadaceae; genus Sphingobium. The sequence continues at coordinate 117 of JASGDV010000228.1, read as the reverse complement.
GCCGAAAGCTATGACGCGACCCAACCTGGCGGCCCGCCCGCCCTGTTCCGCCAGAGGAACCGGGTAGAGATCTTCTCCACCGAAAACCGGCTGGTGCGCGATCTGGACAATGGGCTT
>JASGDV010000227.1:0-20299 GCA_049841255.1 Sphingobium sp. | reverse complement strand
CCCACGGCGCCGGGCACCGCGATCTTCCTGACGGACAGCAGGTCGCGCAGGGAGAAATGAAGGCCCACGCCGAACATCAGCAGGATGACGCCGATCTCCGCCAGTTCATTGGCCAGATTGCCGTCGGCGACGAATCCGGGCGTAAACGGCCCGACCATGATGCCCGCGAGCAGATAGCCGACGAGCGGCGAAAGTTTGAGACGATGGGCGATGGCGCCCAGGATGAACGCGACGACAAGACCTGCAACGATGGTGCCGATCAGCGGCGTGTGATGGGGCATAGAAATCCTTTGTTACGGGTCCCCCGGCGGACAGCGGCAAGGCCGCCTCCACCGGCGGGATAATAGCTTCATTCAATGGCCGTCAGCAAGGCGGCGGACAAAAGAGCCGCCGCGGCGCCGAGGCCGGACATCACGGCAGGCATGAACCACCAGGGCGGACGGCGATTGCCGCGCCGCGCTCTTCTGCGGGACATGAGCGCACTCCTTGTTCGGGAAGAAACGGACCGGCCAGCGTCGGTGACGCGGACCGGCGGCAGCTTTCCGTCAGATGCGCGGCGGCGCCCTTGCGGGTGGGAGACGGGCCGGAGCGGCGGAAAGGGCGGCTTCGGCAGCATAAGCCGAAAAGGCAGCGGCGCGGATGCGCCGGCGGGGGACCGCCAAAAGCAAGAGTGAGATAGCGAAGTGAAAGGGATTCGAAATGGGGAGTGGGGCAAGGCCCGCGCCGTCGGGTCCTACAAGGCGCTTCGCCTGCGGGGCGGCGGGGGAGCGGGCCTTGAGCACCACGCTGGTGGTGGCCGGATTGAAGGCCGATCCGGTGAGCTTGCTGGAAGGAAGGCCCAGCGGCGCGATGGCGCAGAGCAGCGCGACGCAGATCGCCATCCACAGGGTCGCGAAGAAGAGCGGACGGCCCTTCCCTGATCCCTGGCTGTGGCTTCGCTGCGGCATGCGGTTCCTTTCTCTACCGCAAATAGGAAGTATAAGCGCCGAATGCCAGTTTCGATTCCCGCCCATATCGGTTGACATCGGCGAGTCATTCCCTTACCGGGCCACATTCCCGCGCGGGTCGGCAGGACTTTCGTCCTTGATGATCTGCGTAAAGCAGATTTGAACGAGAAGAGAAAAGCCATGTTCGCAGTCGTGCGCACGGGCGGCAAGCAATATCGCGTCGCCGCCGGAGACAAGATCGTCGTCGAGAAGCTGGCCGGAGAGGCCGGCGACAAGGTGACGCTGGACGACGTCCTGTTCGCCGGCGAAGGCGGCAAGACGCAGGATGCCGGAAAGCTGACCGTCGCCGCCGAGATCATCGCGCAGGCGAAGGGCGAGAAGGTCATCGTCTTCAAGAAGCGCCGCCGCCACAATTACCGCCGCAAGAACGGCCACCGCCAGAACCACACGATCCTGAAGATCGTGTCGATCGGCGCCTGAGCCGCGCGTAGCTAAAGATTTCAAGGAGTTAGGTCATGGCACATAAGAAAGCTGGCGGTTCGTCGCGCAACGGTCGCGATTCGGAATCCAAGCGCCTTGGCGTGAAGAAGTTCGGCGGTCAGGAAGTGATCGGCGGCAACATCATCATCCGCCAGCGCGGCACCCGGGTCTATCCCGGCCGCAATGTCGGCATGGGCAAGGACCATACGCTGTTCGCGCTGGGCGAAGGCCGCGTGGTATTCCACACCGGCAAGCTCGGCCGCAAATATGTGTCGGTCGACGCCATGGCCGAAGCCGCCGAATAATCGGACGATCGATGACGGATCGTCCTTCGCAGGGGCGATCCTCCCGGTAGAAAGCCATCAGGCGGACTGCCGGTGTTTCGAGGGAAACAAGGGGCGCCCCATCCGGGAGCGCCCCTTGTTTCGTTTGTGGGGTTTTCCCTCTTGGTTTGGTGATCGTGGAGTTTGCGGAGCCGGGGTTTGTGGGTGAGAGTAAGTATTGAATGTCCCTCTCCCCGAGGGAGAGAGGGTGGCGCAGACTTGGCAGCTTTGCTGCCTTAGTCGTAGCTGGGTGAGGGGGAAACGGCGTCAGAATGGCGCGCTACTTCGCCTCCACCCCTCATACAACTGCGCCTAGCTTCGCTCCGCTCAGCAAGGCTTCGTATCCTTCTCCCGCAAGGGGAGAAGGAAAACGAACGTCCGCTTCCGGCCCGAAACCCGCCGTCGCCGGACGGTGGATTCGCCAGTTGCGCGATCGCCATATTTTTCCCTCAAGGCGCTGGAACCAAAGGCATTTTCGCGCGTCCATCGCGCAGCCAGGGCAGCCAGCCGAAACCGTCGCCAAGCCGTAACTTTCATCGGCCATGGGCACGTCCAGAATCGAGGAGAAACCTTATCATGTTCGCCCGTACCCCCCGCCTGCTGCTGAGGCCCGGCTGGAAAGAAGATGCGGCCGCCCTGGCCCAGGCCATCGGCGATGCCGCGATCCTGCGGAACCTGACCCGCGCGCCCAGCCCCTATGGCCCGCAGGATGCCGAATCCTTCCTGTCGATGCCGCAGGATTCGCGCCAGCCGCGTCTGCTGATCTTCGCCCGCACACAAGGCGCGCCGCGTCTGGTCGGCGGATGCGGGATCGAGCGCGCCGCCGATGGCGCGCCGGAACTGGGCTATTGGATCGCCCGCCCCTATTGGGGATTGGGATTCGCGACGGAAGCGACCCGCGCGCTGCTGAGCATGGCGCGCGCCAATGGCCTGCGCCACCTGCGCGCCGCCCATTTCGCGGACAATCCCGCTTCGGGCCATGTGCTGCGGAAACTGGGTTTCCACTTCACCGGGCGCATCGAAAAGAGGCGCAGCCCCGGCCGCGAAAGCGCCGCCGACTGCCTGATCTTCGAGGAAGGCGAAGGCGCGCTCATGCCGGTGGACCCGGCGCTCGACATCTATGGCGATGCCCTGCCCGCTCTGGCGGCATAGAGGCGCGCCCCGGACCGGGAGGCGCTTCTCCCTCCGCCTCCCGGTCCCACCCGGCAACGTCCGCTTCGAGGATGCATACGCCACACCATCGCCGGTTTAATTCTTCCGCATAACCGGCTATGGGCGCGCGATGCATTTTCTCGATCAGGCCAAGATTTTCATCAAGTCCGGCTGGGGCGGTCCCGGCGCGGTCAGTTTCCGGCGCGAAAAATATATCGAATATGGCGGACCGGACGGCGGCAACGGCGGCAAGGGCGGCGACATCATCTTCGAGGCGGTCGCGGGGCTCAATACGCTGATCGACTTCCGCTATACCCAGCATTTCAAGGCGCAGCGCGGCATGCCCGGCATGGGCAAGAACCGCTATGGCGCGGGCGGCGGAGACCTAGTCATCAAGGTGCCGGTGGGCACGCAGATCCTGTCCGATCCCACCCCCGTGGAGGGCACGGAGGACGAGGACGGCAGCATGGAATATGAGCAGGAGCTGCTGGCGGACTTCACGCAGGTCGGGCAGCGCATCGTGCTGCTGCGCGGAGGCGACGGGGGTCGCGGCAACCTATCCTACAAGACCAGCACCAACCGCGCGCCGCGCCAGCATGGCACCGGATGGCCGGGGCAGGAAATGTGGGTGTGGCTGCGCCTCAAGCTGCTGGCCGATGTGGGGCTGGTGGGGATGCCCAATGCGGGCAAGTCGACCTTCATCAATCAGGTCACCAACACCAAGGCGAAGGTGGGCGCCTATGCCTTCACCACCACCAAGCCGCAATTGGGCGTGGTGCTGCACCGCGACCGGGAGTTCGTGCTGGCCGACATTCCGGGCCTGATCGAAGGCGCGGCGGACGGCGCGGGGATCGGCGACCGCTTTCTGGGGCATATCGAGCGGTGCGGCGTGCTGATCCACCTGATCGACGCGACCGGCGACGATCCGGTCGAACAGTTCCGCATCGTGCAGGATGAGCTTATCGCTTATGGCGCGGGGCTGGACGATAAGCCGCAACTGGTGGCGCTCAACAAGGGCGACCTGCTGGGGCAGGAATTGATGGAGGACATCGCCGCCCAGCTTCGCGACGAGGCGGGCGTGGAGGATGTCTTCATCATCTCCGGCGCGACCGGCGAAGGCGTGGGGGCGCTGCTGGACGCGGTGCTGCCGTTGCTGGGCACGGCCGAGCGGAACGATGAGGATGAGGATAGCGAAGAGGGCGAAGCGCCGTGGTCGCCCCTCTAGGACGGATCGACATTCAGTTCTGGCGGGCCTGCAAAGCGTGGAAGCGAGTCACTCGCCTCGCTCCCATTTCTGCGCTTCGGTGCTCACGGACTATAAGTCCGCTGCGCTCCGATGCTCGCAAATCACTCTTTTCGGCTCCACCATCTCCTGAATGTCGATCCGTCCTAGACCCATGGCGCGGCCCCCGTTCGGTTCGAGCGAAGTCGAGAACCGATAGGCAACCGCTTCGCGACCCTTCGACGATGCTCAGGACAGGCTTCATTCGAAGCGAACGGAAACAGGATCAGTGAACCCTCCCCTTCCCGGCTTTCCGCCCTCGCAAATCCGCCGCCTGGTCATCAAGATCGGGTCGGCGCTGCTGGTCGATCCGCAAGGCCAGGTGCGCGAGCATTGGCTGCGCACGCTGGTCGCCGACGTGGCGGAGCGGCGCGCGGCGGGGCAGCAGATCATCATCGTGTCGTCGGGCGCGATCGCGTTGGGCGCGCGGCGGCTGAAGCTGCCCAAGGGCGGGCGCGGGAGCCTTGAGGACGCGCAGGCGGCGGCGGCCACCGGGCAGATCGCGCTGTCGCAATGCTGGGCGGGGCTGCTGCACGAAAAGGGCATCACGGCCGCGCAGATGCTGGTGACGCTGGACGATCTGGAGAACCGGCGGCGCTATCTCAACGCTTCGGCGACGCTGGAGCGGCTGATGCAACTCAGCGTCGTGCCGGTGGTCAATGAGAATGACAGCGTGGCGACGGCGGAAATCCGTTTCGGCGACAATGACCGGCTGGCGGCGCGCATCGGACAGGCGGCACGGGCTGACGCGGTTGTGCTGCTTTCGGACGTGGACGGGCTTTACACCGCCAACCCGCATGCCGATGCGGACGCCATGCTGATAGAGACAATCGAGCGCATCGACGCGCGCATCGCGGGCATGGCCGATGGGGATTCCGCTTCGGGCATGGGATCGGGGGGGATGATTTCCAAGATCGAGGCGGCGCGGATCGCGACGGGCGCGGGCGCGCATCTTGCCATCATTTCGGGCAAGGTGGATGCGCCGCTATCCCACTGGGCGACGGGCGGGCGCGGGTCGATCTTCCTTGCCGCTCCGGCCAGACGCGCGCGCAAGGGGTGGCTGGCGGGACGGTTGACCGTGCGCGGGCGGATCGTCGTGGACGCGGGCGCGGAACAGGCTCTGGGACGCGGCAACAGCCTGCTGCCCGCGGGCGTGGCGAAGGTCGAGGGCATTTTCGCGCGGGGCGACGTGGTGGACATATTGACGGAGGACGGACGGGTGATCGCGCGGGGCCTCGTCGAATATGACAGCGAGGAAGCGGCGCGGATCGCGGGCAAGCGGAGCGAGGACATCGCGGCGCTGCTGGGCCACCTGCCCCGGTCGGTGCTGGTCCATCGCGATCACCTGGCGATGGTCTGACGCGCCATGGCTCTTCGCATTGCGATGACGGGCGCGACGGGATTCGTGGGCGCCGAGACTTTGGATCAGGCCCTGAAGGCAGGGCATCAGGTGAGCGCCCTCACCCGCCGCGCGCAGCCGCCCCGCGCGCGCCTCAAATGGGTACCGGGGTCGCTGGAGGATGCGGCGGCGCTCGATACGCTGATGCGCGACGCCGATGCGGTGATCCATGTCGCGGGCGTGGTGAACGCGCCCGACCGCGAAGGGTTCGAGGCCGGGAATGCGCGGGGGACGATGGCGGTGGTCGACGCGATGCGCAAGCGCGGCGTCCGGCGGCTGGTGCATGTGTCGTCGCTGGCGGCGCGGGAGCCGGGGCTGTCCGACTATGGCTGGTCCAAGGAGAAGGCCGAGTTGCTGGTGAAGGCGAGCGGGCTCGACTGGACCATCGTGCGGCCGCCGGCGATCTACGGGCCGGGCGACCGGGAGATGCTGGAACTGTTCCGCATGGCGAAGCGCGGCGTGATGCTGCTGCCGCCGGGCGGGCGGCTTTCAGTGATCGAGGTGAGCGATCTGGCGCGGCTGCTGCTGGCGCTGACCGGCGAGACGGAGATGAGCCTGGCCCAGACCTATGAGGTCGATGACGGGACGGCGGGCGGCTGGGACCATCAGGATTTCGGGCAGGCCATCGGGCGCGCGGTCGGGCGGCCGGTGCGGACCATGGCAACGCCCGCCTGGCTGCTGGGCGCGGGGGCGCGGATGGACCGCTTCTTCCGCGGCAAGGGCGCGAAGCTGACGCCCGACCGGGTGCGCTATTTCTGCCATCCCGACTGGGTCGCGGCGACGGGGCAATGCCCGCCCAAGACGCTGTGGGCGCCGGAAGTGGAAGCTGAGGCCGGGTTGAAGGCGACGGTCGAGGCGTATCGGGCGAAGGGGTGGTTGTAGGGGTATGACCTGGCTGGAAAGCGGGCTGGCGGTTTTATGCCGGCGGGACGGCGATAGTTGCCATCATCAGACCGAATAGGACCGTAGCGGCAAGGCTTCCATAAAGCAGTATTTTAACATCGCTACGGAACGGTCCGCGCTTCGTCAGAGCATAGATGAAAAAGCAGGTTAACAGGCAAGAAAGTGTAATGCTCAATGCGTAGGTGCGCGTAAGAGAGGCCAACCACATCGAAAGCAAGGCGTATGAAATCAGATAAATGTTCAACGCCCCCCACCCCCCGACTGAGGTAGCGAGACCACATGGCGCTGACTTTGATTGAGGTTCGCTACTGCGCATGATCGAATTGGCAGCGTGAATTATTGTTCCAATTCCGCGCCAAGCGATGAACAGCGACAGCCAGAGCACAACTCCTGTCATCGGAAGGAGAACCAAAAAGGCTACATAGGGAGGAAGATTCACCGTGGACGATGGCAATCCAACGTAAAAAGCGAGGGACAAGATCAGCCAAGCAATAAGCCCCGCGCGCAATACCAACGGCATTTGCGATAAAAGACGCTGCCAAAACGCGAACTCAAATAGACGTTTAAACGACCGCATTTCGGATGAAATACACGGGCGGTCTATTTTCGTAAATGATCGAAAATGGACCACTTCCGATCTCCGGCCCGCAGTTACTTCCCCCGCTGCTCCGCCACGAATTCGCTGATGGCCTGTCCGCTGGCGTTGAGAAGGGGATAGGTGCGGGCGTCGGAGAGCCAGTCGGGGCGGCGGGCGCCGCTGCCGTAAAAGGTGTCGTAGACGAGGCTGAAGGCGAGGAAGAGCAAGGTCGCGCCGATCAGGCCCTTGACCGCGCCGAAGCCGCCGCCCAGCACGCGGTCGACCGGGCCGAGGATCGACTGGCGGGTGCGTTTGCCGATGGCGTGGGCGAGGAGCTTGCCCGCCGCGAAGGTCACGCCGAACACCAGCACCAGCGCCAGCATGGCCGCGCCGCTTTCGGTGCCGATGAGCGGCGTCAGCAGGCCCGCGACAGACGCATGGAACAGGCGGATCGCGAAGATCGCCAGCACCCAGGCGATGAGGGAGAGGGTTTCCTGCACGAAACCGCGCAGCAGGCCGAAGATGGCGCAGCCGCCGATGGCGAGCAGGACGAGGATGTCGACGGCGTTCATGGCATGGTTGGCTATCCGCGCCCAAGCATCTGGTCAACAAGCTGCGAGAGGGCGCGGTAGCCGCTCACCGAAATGCCCTTCACCCCGTCGGCAGCGGCAGCGGGAATATAAGCGCGGTTGAAGCCCAGTTTGGCCGATTCGCGCAGGCGGAGCGGGGCGTGGGCGACGGGACGGATTTCACCCGACAGCGCGATTTCGCCAAAGAGAACGACATCGGCGGGGACGGGCCGCTCGGTCAGCGCGGAGATAAGTGCGGCGGCGACGGCAAGGTCCGCCGCCGGGTCCGACAGGCGATAGCCGCCCGCCACGTTCAGATAGACTTCGCAGGTGGAGAAGCTGAGGCCGCAGCGCGCCTCCAGCACGGCGAGGATCATGGCGAGCCGCCCGCTGTCCCAGCCGACCACCGCGCGGCGGGGCGTGGCTCCACTGGAGAGGCGGACGACCAGCGCCTGTATTTCGACCAGCACCGGGCGCGTGCCTTCCAATGCGGGGAAGACGGTCGCGCCCGTCACGCTTTCGTCGCGGTGGGTGAGGAACAGGGCGGAGGGGTTGGCGACTTCCTCCAGCCCTTCGGCCACCATGGCGAAGACGCCGATCTCGTCCGTGCCGCCGAAGCGGTTCTTGATCGCGCGCAGGATGCGATATTGATGGCTGCGCTCGCCCTCGAAGCTCAGCACCGTGTCGACCATATGTTCGAGCACGCGGGGACCGGCGATGCTGCCGTCCTTGGTCACATGGCCGACCATGACGAGCGCGGTGCCGCGCTGCTTGGCGAAGCGGATGAGTTCCTGGGCCGAGGCGCGGACCTGGCTGACGGTGCCGGGCGCGCCTTCGATCAGGTCGCTGTGCATCGTCTGGATCGAATCGATGACGAGCAGCGCGGGCGGCTCCCCCTCCCCCAAGGTCGTGAGGATGTCGCGAACGGAGGTGGCGCTGGCAAGCTGCACGGGGGCGTCGCCAAGGCCGAGGCGCCGGGCGCGCAGGCGGACCTGATCGGCGGCTTCCTCCCCGCTGATATAGGCGACGGAGAGGCCGCGCGCGGCGATGCGGGCGGCGGCTTGCAGCAGGAGCGTGGATTTGCCGATGCCGGGGTCGCCGCCGATCAGCGTGGCCGAGCCGGAGACGATCCCGCCGCCCAGCGCGCGGTCGAACTCCGCGATGCCGGTGCCGGTGCGGTCGGGAAGCTGGACCGTGCTGTCGAGGCCGACGAGGGAGATAGCGCGACCCCCGGTCTGGAGGTCGTGGCGCGAGGAAAAGACGGTTTCGGCGGCTTCCTCGACGATGCTGTTCCATTCGCCGCAATCGTCGCACTGGCCCTGCCACCGGCTCGATACCGTGCCGCATTGCTGACAGACGAATTTGCGCTTTGCCTTGGCCATGGGATGAGGCATAGCAGAACATATACGGAACGCAATGGCGGTTCGGGATAGAGGTGCGGTTTCGGGTTTGGGGTAGATAGCAGTCCGTCTGCTTAGACTCAGCCGGGCTCCTGCGAAGGCAGGAGCCTAGATCAGACGGCGGAACTGGGCTCCTGCCTTCGCAGGAGCACGGTGCGCTTCAATTTGGGTGTATTCCAGGCACTTCTTCTTCGTCATCCCAGCGAAAGCTGGGATCTCTTTTGACGCCCGACTGTACCACAAGAAGAGAGATCCCAGCTTTCGCTGGGATGACAAGATTGGATGTCTGGAAATGGCCGATAACCGCCATCCCTACACATAATCCACCCTTTCCCGCATTGCCCTCTTGGAAACAGGGTGTCGGCTGGCGCATTAGTGCATCATGAAGTCCATTCGCGTCGCCAGTTACAATATCCGCAAGGCCATAGGCACCGACCGCCGCCGAATCCCCGAACGGGTGATCGACGTGCTGAACGAAGTGGATGCCGACATCATCGCGCTTCAGGAGGCGGACAGGCGGTTCGGCGTCCGGTCGGCGGCCCTTCCGCCGCTGCTGCTGGACAGCCAGAGCGGATATAAGGCCGTGCCGCTCAATGTGCAGACCGATTCGATGGGGTGGCACGGCAACGCCATCCTCGTCCGCAAGGAGGCGCAGGTCGGCGCGCATGACGTGATCCACCTGCCCTGCCTGGAGCCGCGCGGGGCGACCATGGCGGAAGTGACGGTGAACGGCGCGAAGATGCGGGTGTTCGGGATGCATCTGGACCTGTCGGGCCTGTGGCGGCGGCGGCAGGCTTCCGCGATGATCCACGCGGCGGCGCAGGGGGAAGCGATGCCCACGGTGCTCATGGGGGACCTCAATGAATGGAGCGCGGACCGGGGGTGCCTGGCCGACTTCGCGCGGCATTACAGCTTCGCGCCGTGCGGGCGGAGCTTCCATGCGCGGCGGCCGGTGGCGCGGCTGGACCGGATCATGCATTGCGGCAAGCTGACGCTGGTCGACAGCGGCGTGCATGAAAGCGCGGCGGCGCGCAAGGCGTCGGACCATCTGCCGATCTGGGCGGAGTTCGCGCTTGGCTGACGCCCTCTCGACAAGCCATGCCCGCTCTGCGATCCATGGGGCATGAGGGAGAAGGAACTCCGGCTGGCGCTGGTCTGCTATGGCGGGATCAGCCTTGCGGTCTACATGCACGGCATCAGCAAGGAAATCTGGCGGCTGGCGCGGGCGAGCCGGTCCTTCCATGACGGGAAGCCGCCCGAAGGCAGCACCGAGGCCGTCTATCGCCGCCTGCTGGAAGCGATGGCGCGGGAAAGCGGCATCAAGCTGCGCATCATGCCAGACATCATCGCCGGGGCGAGCGCGGGCGGGATCAACGGCATCTTCCTGGCGCAGGCGATCGAGACAGGGCAGTCGCTGGAGCCGCTGACCGACATGTGGCTGGAAAATGCCGATGTCGACCGGTTGCTGGACCCCGATGCGCGACCGGCAAGGGCAATCACGAAATTCTGGGCGGCGCCGCTGGTGTGGATGGCGGCGCGGCGGCCGGGCGACACGGTGGAGCGCACGGTCGCGCCCGACACGCGGGAGGAGGTGCGGCAGAAATTGTCACGCTTCATCCGCTCGCGCTGGTTCGAGCCGCCCTTTGGCGGGGAGATATTCTCCACCATGATCCTGGACGCCTTCGACGCGATGGAGGCGACGGGGCGCGGCCCTCCGCTGCTGCCGGACGGGCATCCGCTGGACCTGTTCGTCACCGTCACCGATTTCGAGGGCCATCCGCAAAGCCTGACGCTCAACAGCCCGCCACAGGTGATCGAGACGGAGCATCGCCTGTCCATCGGCTTCCGCGCGGAAGGACATGGCGCGCGGCCCTTCGCCGATGCGGTGGAGCTGGTCTTCGCGGCGCGGGCGACGGCGAGTTTTCCGGGCGCTTTCCCGCCCTTCACCGTACGGGAGCTGGATGCGGTGCTGAAGCATCGCCATCGCGCATGGCCGACGCGCGACGCTTTCCTTGCGCGCGCCCTGCCCCGCCATGTCGCGCAGGGGATGGCGGAGGACGCCGTGCTGATCGACGGATCGGTGCTGGCCAACGCGCCCTTCGCGCAGGCCATCGGGGCATTGAAGAACCGGCCTTCGCGGCGGGAGGTGGACCGGCGCTTCGTCTATATCGACCCCAAGCCGGGGCATCGCTCCATCCGCCTGAACCGCGAGGGGGAGGAAATCGAGGAGGATCGGGCGGACACGCGGCTGCCCGGTTTCTTCCGCACCATTTTCGGCGCGCTGAGCGACATTCCGCGCGAACAGCCGATCCGCGACAATCTGGAGGCGATCGACCGCCACTCGTCGGGCATCCGGCGCATGATGCGGATATTGCACGCGCTGCGCCCCGGCATCGAGGCGGAGGTGGAAAATGCCATCGGCGGGATGCTGTTCCTCGACCGGCCGACCCCGGCGCGGCTGTCGAACTGGCGGGCCAAGGCGCAGCAGCGGGCAGCGGCTTCGGCGGGGTTCGCCTTTCCGGCCTATGGGCATTTGAAGCTGTCGGGGATCGTGGAATCGCTGGCGGAATCGCTGTTCTCCCTCAGCGGAGAGGAAAGCCCGATGATGCGCGAAAGCTATCGTCAGGCCGTCTGGGCGGAAGTGCGCGCGACCGGGGCGGACAAGCTGACCGAGGATGCGGGGCCGTCCTCCGCGCCGGTGCAGTTCTTCCGCACGCATGACATGGCGTTCCGGGTGCGGCGGCTGCGCTTTCTGGCGCGGCGGCTGACGGAGGCGCTGGAGATCGAAAGCGCGGCGGACGAGGCGGCGGTCGAAAAGCTGCGCGACGCCATCTATCAGGCGCTGGCCCATTATACCGAATGCGATCAGGCCGATTTCCATGGGGAAGCCGTGCGCGCCGCCGCGCGGGAGGTGCCGACCGACGCCGCCGCCGCGCTCGCCGCGCTGGCGCGGGAACGCGACCTGCGGGCGCGGGACGAGGCGGCCGACATGATGCTGGCCGACGCGCTGGCGGCGCTGCCGAAGAAGGAGCGGCGGACCATGCTGCTCGCCTATCTGGGCTTTCCCTTTTACGACATCGCCACCCTGCCGCTGCTTCAGGGGGAGTCGCTGGACGAATATGATCCGATCAAGGTCGACCGCATCTCGCCCGAGGATTGCTCCGCGATCCGGTCGGGCGGCGCGGAGGCGACGCTCAAGGGGATCGAGTTCAACAATTTCGGCGCTTTCTTCAGCCGCGCCTATCGGGAAAACGACTATCTGTGGGGGCGGCTGCATGGCGTGGAGCGGCTGCTGGACATCGTGATTTCGACAATGCCCGCAGCAAGCCGCCTTCCACCCGAACGACTCGCCGACTATAGGCGGGAGGCGTTTCTGGCGATCCTGGACGAGGAGGAAGAAAGGCTGCCGCATGTCGCGGACCTGATCGCCAGCCTGCGGAAGGAGATCGGATGACCGTCCGTGCGACCCTGATTGCGATGCTGCTGCTGGCCTTTGCCGGCGGCTGCTCGTCGTCGGGCGAAGAGCGCGGCGCGGACGATCGGACGGGGCAGGAAAGCGCCCTGTCCACGGCGTCGGCATCCGTGCCGCCGCCCTTGCCGGATGCGCCGGAACCGCCGCCGCCCTTGCCCGCGAAGGTGAAGGACCTGCCGCCCGACAAGGTGCTCTCGTCCATGGAGACCGAACATGCCCTGCAGGCGAAGGAGCCGGACGAACGGCCTTTGTCCGACTTCGCCCGGCCGCCTTATCGTCCCGTCGACCTCCCGGCTTCGGGAACGAGCGCGCAAGTCGCGCCCTTCCCGCAGGAAGTGACGAACTATATGGTCGAGCGGGACAGTTGCGACCATTTCCGGGGCGAGGAACCCTATGACGCGGACAGGCGCGCCTATCTGGCGGAGAATATAGCGGAACTGTGCACCGGGACGGACGGGCGGCTGGCGGCGCTTCGGATGCGCTATGCGGACGATCCCACGGTGCTCGCCGCCCTGTCCGGCTACGAGGACCGGATCGAGAGCGGATCGGGCAGCGGCAAATATATCGGCAAGTGATTTCACACCCGTTCGCCCTGAGCTTGTCGAGCCGAAGGCCGGCGAAGCCGACGGCTATTCTTCTTCAAACACAATGCCATGAAGAAAAGGGCAGGGCTTCGACAAGCTCAGCCCGAACGGAGGAAGGTCCGCTCCTGGCCGAAAACTGCCATTATGAATGCGGGTTTCCAGATCGGAGGATGACTTCATCCGCCCCGAAAGCCGTTGAGTGGCCCTCGACATGGGAGCGTAGCTGGGCCAAAGGCGCTGGCCGATGCTGGCCTTTCTCGCTTCCGTCCTTTTCGTCCTGATCTGGTCCACCGGCTTTATCGTCGCGCGGGCGGTGATGCCGCATGGTTCACCCGAACTGGTGCTGGCGGTGCGGCTGACGCTGGTGACACTGCTGCTCGGCGCCGCGGCGCTCCATGCGCGGCAGGCTTTGCCGCGGGGCAAGCGGCTGGCGCTGCATCTGGCGGCGGGGGCGATGCTGCATGGGGTCTATCTGACGCTGAGCTGGTGGGCGGTCGACAATGGCATGCCCGCCGGGATCATGGCGCTGCTGGGCGCGCTGCAACCATTGATGGTCGCAATGGTCAGCGCCCTCTTCCTCCATGAACATCTGCCTGCGCGGGCGTGGACCGGTCTTGGCATCGCCATTGCCGGCGTCGGATGCGTATTGATGCCCGCGATCGAGCGGACCGGCGTGGGCGCCATCGCCATATGGCCGGCGGTCGCGGCGCTGCTTTCCATCATGGGCATGGCGATGGGGACCTTGATCCAGCGGGGCGCCATCGCGGGGGACGGCATCGCGGTTTCCGGCGCGGTGCAGAATGCGGGCGGCGCGCTGGTCGCCATGGCGGCGGCGCTGCTGATGGGCAAGGCGCATTGGGACAATAGCGCGATGCTGTGGATGGGCCTTGGCTGGTCGGTGCTGGGCCTGTCGGCGGCGGGATTGTCGCTGCTGGTCTGGCTGGTCCGGCATCAGGGGCCGACGCGAATGTCGATGCTGCTGCTGCTCGTGCCCCCGCTGGCGGCGGTGGAGGCGTGGCTGATCTTCGGGGAAAGGCTGGGGCCGGTGCAACTGGCCGGATTCGCGCTGGCGCTGGGCGGCGTGCTGCTGGGCCGGGCGCGCGGGAAGCAGCGCGTGGATGAAGTGGTGGAACCGGCCTGACGCGGAACCGTCATCTTGCGGCGATAAGGCCGCCAGATGCGCAAATCAGGCAAGAACGCCCCGGACCTTTCCTTTACGGCGGCGGCGACCGACATGCGGATGCGGATGGCCCTGCGGCAGATGAACTTCGTGCCAGCCGCCGCGACCGCCGCCCCGTCCGGGCGGGACGATGAGACAGATCTGGCCCTCAGGCGGCGGGAATGGCTGCTTGACGTCATGGAACGGCAGCGCGCGCTTTCGCCCTATGCTTCAGGTCTGCTGACGGCCGAGAATCCGTCCAGCGACGATTTCCTGCATCTCTTCTATGCGCCGGGACGCCCGGTCATCATCAAGGGAGCGATGGCGGGCTGGCCCGCGCTGGAGAAATGGACGCCCGACTATCTGGCCGCGACGACGGGCGAGGCCTTGGTGGAATATCAGGGGGGCCGGGACACATCGGCCGACTATGAGTTGATGAAGGACAGGCATAAGCGCACCGCTCCCTTTTCCCGCTTCATCGAACTGGTGCGCGAGGGCGGCAACGACGCCTATATCACCGCCTATAACAGCGCGGCCAATGCGGCGGCGTTCAAGGGGCTGGAGCCTGATCTGGGCTATCTGGACGCCTATCTGACGCGCGCCCACGGAATGTTGTGGTTCGGCGGAGAAGGCGCCTTCACGCCGTTGCACTTCGACCTGACCAACAATCTGCTGGCGCAGGTGACGGGAACGAAGCGCGTCATCCTCATCCCCCCTTCCCAGACGCGCCACCTGGCCCATCGCCGCCATGTGTTCAGCGACGTGCATGACGTGACGGACCCGAAACGGCTGGCCGCGCATCCCGCGGCGCGGGACGTGCTGCGCTACGAACTGATGCTGACGCCCGGCGACCTGCTGTTCATACCGATCGGCTGGTGGCATCAGGTGCGGTCGGAGAGCTTCAGCGCCATGCTGACCTATACCAATTTCCTGTGGCCCAATGCGGGTCATGAAAATTATCCGGGATAGGAAGGCGCTTCCTGTCAGCCTTCGCGCAGGCGTTCGTGGTGGCGGATCACCTCGTCGATGATGAAGCGCAGGAATTTCTCGGTGAAATCGGGGTCCAGATGGGCGTCGAGCGCAAGCTGGCGCAGGCGGGCGATCTGCTTGTCCTCCCGGCCCGGATCGGCGGGGGGGAGCTTGTGCTCCGCCTTGTATCGGCCCACGGCCTGCGTGATCTTGAAGCGTTCGGCCAGCATGAACACCAGCGCCGCGTCGATATTGTCGATGCTCTCGCGATACCGCTTCAGTGTCTCGTCCACGCCGTTCCTCCCGTTCACCGGGCGCTTTTTGCGCCTAACGCGGCGTCGCGCAAGCTATTCCCGCTTGCGTTTAGCTTTTTGCGCCGCCACATGGCCCCTGTCATGACCGCACCTGTTTCCGGCAACATCCATCCCATCGGCCGCGCCAGCAGCGCGCCTTCGCTCACGCCCATGATGGAGCTGGTGGCGGAGGGCATGAACCAGGTGAACGCCGTCATCCTCGACCGGATGCAGTCGCGCATTCCGCTGATCCCCGAACTGGCGGGCCATCTGATCGCGGGCGGTGGCAAGCGTATGCGGCCGATGCTGACGCTCGCCTGCGCCGATCTGGTGGGCTATGCCGGGACGCGGCATTACAAGCTGGCCGCCGCGGTCGAGTTCATCCACACCGCCACGCTGCTGCATGACGATGTGGTCGACGGGTCGGGGCTGCGCCGGGGGCGCAAGACCGCCAACATCATCTGGGGCAACAGCGCCAGCGTTCTGGTGGGCGATTTCCTCTTTTCCCGGTCCTTCGAACTGATGGTCGAGGCCGAGTCGCTCAAGGTGCTGAAGATCCTGTCCGGCGCGTCGGCGGTGATCGCGGAGGGCGAGGTCAACCAACTGACCGCCCAGCGCAAGATCGACACCAGCGAAGAGCAATATCTGGAGATCATCGTCGCCAAGACCGCCGCGCTGTTCGCCGCCGCCTGCCGCATTTCCGCCGTGGTCGCCGGGCGCGACGAGGCGGAGGAGCAGGCACTGGATGTCTATGGCCGCAATCTGGGCATCGCCTTCCAGCTTATCGACGACGCCATCGACTATGAGTCGGACGGCGCGACCATGGGCAAGGATGCGGGCGACGATTTCCGCGACGGCAAGGTGACCTTGCCGGTGATCCTCGCCTATGCGCGCGGGTCGGAAGAGGACCGCGCCTTCTGGAAGGCCGCCATCGCCGGACATCGGGTGAGCGACGAAGACCTTGCCCATGCGACGGCGCTGCTGCGGCGGACGGGCGCCATCGACGACACGCTGGCGCGGGCGCGCCATTATGGGCAGCGGGCCATCGACGCGCTGGGCATGTTCGACGGCGGCAAGGCGAAGGCGGCGCTGGTGGAAGCGGTGGAGTTCGCCATCGCGCGGGCTTATTGAGGCGCTTGTCCATCTTGACTGACGGGCGGTCTGCGGCCCGATGATCCTGTCTCCTGAAATCATCGCCTTTCTGATGGCGGCCGCTTTCATGGCGGGGCTGATCGATTCCATGGCAGGTGGCGGGGGCCTCATCTCCCTCCCCGCGCTGATGGCGGCGGGCGTGCCGCCGGTGGGCGCGGTCGCGACCAACAAGCTGCAATCCTCGCTCGGCACTTTCGGAGTGTGCGTCGCCTATGCGCGGGCGGGGCATATGGACCTCAAGACCTACCGCTGGCCGGTGATCGCCGCTTTCACGGGATCGGTGGGCGGCGCTTGGCTGGTGCAGCGGGTCGATCCGTCGATCCTGGCGGGGCTGATGCCCGCGCTGCTGATCGCCATCGCGGCCTATTTCACCTTCTCGCCCAAGGTGAGCGAGATGGACCGGCACCAGCGGGTCGGCATGGGATTGCTGGGGCTGCTGATCGGCGGGATCGGCTTTTACGACGGCTTTTTCGGGCCGGGCGCGGGGGCATTCTATACCACCGTCTTTCTGGCGCTGGGCGGCCTCAGCCTGCTCAGGGCCACGGCGCAGACCAAGGCGGCGAATTTCGCGAGCAATCTTGCCGGCCTGCTGACGATGATGGCGGGCGGGCATGTGCTGTGGATCGCGGGCCTTGCCATGGCGGTCGCCAATATCGCGGGCGCGCAGATCGGCGCGCGGCTGGCGATGCGCTTCGGGAGCAGGCTGATCCGGCCGTTGCTGATCGTCATGTCGCTGGCGCTGACGGCGAAGATGCTGATCGATCCGAAAAACCCGATCCATCTTTATCTTTTCGGCTAGGATTGTTCGGGAGGTGGGCGCGCGCCCATCTCATGGCGCTTTTTTTCACGCGGAGACGCGGAGGCGCGGAGAGGGCAAGAAAAGGCGGTAGCCGATTCCGTCATCGCGCAGTCCGAAGAGCGTGGGCCTTCGGCGAATATGTCGCTCCGCGTCTCCGCGCCTCCGCGTGAACCAGTCCGCTCCGCCATTGCGCCGGGCGCGGAATGGCGCGAGAGGATCAGGCGATGACCGATCTGCCTATCAACGCCGTGCTGCCCGACCTGCTCGCCGCCCTGCGCGCGGGGAGCAATGCGGTGCTGATCGCGCCGCCGGGCGCGGGGAAGACGACGGCGGTGGCCCCTGCCCTGCTGGATGAGCCGTGGTGCGAGGGCCAGGTGCTGCTGCTCTCGCCGCGCAGGCTGGCGGCGCGGGCGGCGGCGGAGCGGATCGCAGAACTGATGGGCGAGGATGTGGGCGGCACGGTCGGCTATGCGACGCGGATGGACAGCCGCCAGTCGGGCAGGACGCGCCTGCTGGTGCTGACAGAGGGCATTTTCGTGCGCCGGATTCAGGACGACCCGGAGCTTTCGGGCGTGTCCGCCGTGCTGTTCGACGAGGTGCATGAACGAAGCCTCGACAGCGATTTCGGGCTGGCGCTGGCGCTGGACGCGCAGGGGGCGTTGCGGCCGGATTTGCGGATCGTGCCGATGTCGGCGACCTTGGACGGGGCGCGCTTTGCCGCGCTCCTGAACGGCGCTCCGGTGATCGAGAGCGAGGGGCGCATCCAGCCGCTGGAGTTGCGGCATGTCGGGCGCGCCACCGAAAAGCGGATCGAGGACGGGATAGCGGCGGCGGTCCGGCTGGCACTGGGCGAGGAAGAGGAAGGCGACCTGCTCGCCTTCCTGCCCGGCGTGACGGAGATCGAGCGGACGGCGGAGCGGCTGGAGGGGCTGAGCGTGGAAATCCACAAGCTGCACGGAAGCCTCGACCCGGCGGCGCAGCGCGCGGCGATCCGGCCTTCGCGCGAGGGGCGGCGCAAGGTGATCCTCGCCACCTCCATCGCGGAGACGAGCCTGACCATCGATGGGGTGCGGATCGTGGTGGACAGCGGGCTGGCGCGGCGACCGCGCTATGACCGGGCGGCGGGCGTGACGCGGCTGGTGACGGAACGGGCCAGTCAGGCGGCGGCGACTCAGCGCGCGGGCCGGGCGGCGCGGCAGCGGCCGGGCGTGGCCTATCGGCTGTGGGAAGCGGCGGCGACAGCGGGGATGCCGCCCTTCGACCCGCCGGAGATTTTGGAGAGCGATTTGTCGAGCCTGCTGCTCGATTGCGCTTTGTGGGGGGTGAGCGATCCGGGGGCCTTGCGCTGGCTGGACGCGCCGCCCGCAGCCGCGGTGGCGGAGGCGCGGGGGCGACTGACGGTGCTGGAGGCGCTGGACGGCGACGGGCGGATCACCACGCATGGCAAGGCGCTGGCGCGGCTGCCGGTGGAACCGCGCATCGGGCATATGCTGGTGCGCGCGGGGGAAATGGGGCTGGCGGAGGTCGCCGCCGAGGTCGCCGTGCTGCTGGGCGAACGGGGGATCGGCGGGCAGGACATTGACCTCACACAGCGGCGGATGCGCTGGCGGCGCGAGAGTGGCAAGCGCGCGGATGCGGCGCGCGCGCTCGCGAAGCGATGGGCGAAGCTGGCGTCCGGCGCCCCCTCGAACGCGGTGGGAGATCATGCGGTCGGCCTGTGCCTTGCGCTTGCCTTTCCCGACCGGGTGGCGAAGCGGCGGTCGGGCGACGGGGCCGATTGGGCGAGCGTGGGCGGGCGCGGGTTCCGTCTCGATCCCCTGTCGCCGCTGGCGCGGGAGGCGTGGCTGGCGGTCGGCGCGGTGCAAGGCAGCGCGGCTGGCGCGCGCATCCTGTCCGCCGCGCCCTTGAGCGAGGGCCACGTGATGGCGCTGTTCGGCGGGCGGATGGCGGAGCATCGGACGGTGCGCTTCCGCGCGGAGAATGGCGGGATAGAGGCCCTGCGCGAGCGGCGGCTGGGCGCGGTGCGGCTTTCCTCCGGCTCCGACGATCGGCCCGATCCGGAGGCGGTGACGGCGGCGCTGGTGGAGGGCGTGCGGCAGGGTGGGCTAGACCTTTTGCCGTGGTCGGAGGCGGCGCGGTCGTTGCGGATGCGGGCCGGGTTCGCGGGGGTGGAGGCTTTGTCGGACGCGGCGCTGATGGAGACGCTGGACGAATGGCTGCCGCCGCTGCTGGCGGGGAAGCGGCGCTTGTCCGACATCGACCGGGGGCAGCTCTCGGGCGTGCTGGAAGGGCTGATCGGATGGGAGGGGAAGCAGCAGCTTGACCGGCTCGCGCCGCCCGCCTTCCGTTCCCCGGCCGGGAGCAGTCATGAGATCGACTATGCCGCCGAGGGCGGGCCGCGCGTCGAACTGCGGGTGCAGGCGCTGTTCGGGCTGGCCGAGCATCCAGTGGTGGGGAGCGAGCGCATTCCGCTGGTGCTGTCGCTGACCTCGCCTGCGGGACGGCCGATCCAGACGACGCGCGACCTGCCGGGCTTCTGGGCGGGGAGCTGGAGCGCCGTCGCCAAGGAGATGCGCGGGCGCTATCCCCGGCATCCCTGGCCCGACGATCCGGCAGGCGCGGCGGCGACGCTGCGCACCAAACGCGCCGATGCGCGGCATGGCAAGCCCTGACCTGGATTGCGTGGATTGCGAAACCGGCATCACAACGCTGTTTTGGGTGGATTGCGGGCGGTCTGCCCAGATTTCGCCGTGCTCCTGCGAAGGCAGGAGCCTAGATCAGACGGCGGAACTGGGCTCCTGCCTTTGTAGGAGCACGGTGCACTTCAATTTAGGGGGAT
>JASGDV010000226.1:0-25253 GCA_049841255.1 Sphingobium sp. | reverse complement strand
GCAGGCGGGTGAAATATTGCGGGGGCGTTTCCGTGGCCTTGGGACGGCCCGTGGTGCCGGACGTGTAATGCAGATGCGGCAGGGGCGGGACATCATGATCCGGCTCGTCGGCCGAAGCCGCGGCGATCCAGCTTTCCCACGCGATCACGCCCTCCTGTGCCGGGCAGCGCCAGCCGATCACCGTCTCGACGCCCGCTTCGGCCGCGGCGGCAAGGCCCGCCTCCACCGTCTCCGGCCCGACGAACAGCGCGACCGCGCCGGAATCCTTGAGGATATAGGCGGCTTCCGAAGGCGTCAGATGGAAACTCACCGGCACGCTCGATATGCCTGCTTCCAGACAGGCGACATAGGCGATCACCGTTTCGGCGCTATTGGGCGCGAATACAGCCACGCGCCGCTCCGTCAGGTCGAGCGAATTGAGCGCGTTGGCGGCCCGGTTCAGCAATTCGTCAAGCTGGTTCCAGTCATAGGTCACGCGCTCGTCGATCAGCGCGAAGTCGCTCCGGCGCGCGGGATCGACGCCACCGATGGTCAGGGACATGGGCAATCCTTTCTGAAGGAGGGAAGACGCGGTTCAGCCATGGGTGGTGGCTCGCGCGGCGATGGCGGGCGCGAGATAGCGCAGCGCCATGCGGAAGGAGATGAGGGCGACGACCGAACAGACCGTCACGACGATGGCGAGAGAGTGGCCAAGCGCCCCTTCGTCATGGAACAGATATTGTGTCAGCGCGGCGACGATGGCCGGACCCGCGCCCAGCCCCAGGATGGTGAAGACGAACAGGAAAAAGGCCAGCAACCGCGCCCGGATTGTCGCGGGCGCGATCAGGCCCATGACCGACGACACATAGACCATGAACGGCACGGTGATGAACTGCGCCACGCAATAGCAGGCGAGGAACACGTAAACGTCGGTCGCAAAGAACATATAGGCGACGACAGGCAGGAAACCGAGGATCAGCCAGCCATAGAAGCGCAGATGCGCGTCCTTCATGCCCCGCACGAACAGCCGGTCGACGATCCATCCGTTGATGACCAGCGACACCGCCGACACGATGTTCATCAAGCTGAGCGCCACGCCATATTGCACGGGCTTCCAGCCGAAATGCCGCTCGATATAGGCGGGCACCCAGTTGGTCATGGAATAGCCGCACATGGCGAGGCAGGACGTGCCCACCAGCATCAGCGCCAGCAACTGCCAGTTGTCCGACACGAAGGCGCGGATTTCGCCCTTTTGCGCCGTGGAGGAGGGGGAGGCTCCCGCCCCGCGCCGCCGTCCCGGATCGGGAAAGGTGAAGAGCAGCAGCGCGATGAGGATACCCGGAACACCGACCATCATCATCACGAGCTGCCAGGGTTCGGCGGGCCCATGGAAAGGAATGTGGATGCCCGTATGCGCGGCGGCGAAGGCGATGGCGACGCCGCCCAGCGCAAAGGCCATCGCCGACCCGACCTTGCCCGCCATCTGGAAAGCGGACGTGGCCCGCGTCAGCAGATGCGAAGGGAAGGCGTCGGAAATCAGCGAATAGGCGGCGGGCAGCAGGGCCGCTTCGCCCACCCCGACGAAGATGCGTCCGATCAGCAATTGCTCATAGGTTCGGGCAAAGCCGCAGGCCGTGGTCGCCATCGCCCATATCACCACGCCGCCGAAGATGATCCAGCGCCGCGAAAAACGGTCCGCCGCCCAGCCGAGCGGCAGGCCGAACACCGCATAGAAGATCGCGAAGGACGTGGACGTGATCATGCTGATCTGCACGTCCGACAACAGCAGGTCCTGCTTGATCGGCGTGACCAGCATGGCCACGATCAGCCGGTCGATCCACGCCAGCACATAAAGGCCGAACAGGACCGCGACCATCCACCATGCCGTGCCCAGCCGGGCGGCGGCAGGATCGTCCATGGTCTGAACCTGTGCGGTCATGTCCTCATCCTCTCGCAACGCCGCGCGTCAGCGCACCGGCAGTTCGTTCATTTCCGCGACCTTGAGCTTGCCGAGCTGGGCCAGATGCACTTCATCCGGGCCATCGGCAAAGCGCAGATAGCGCGCGTTCATGAAGGCCGCGGCAGGCGGGAAATCGGTCGACATGCCGATGCCGCCGAACGCCTGCATGGCCCGGTCCGCGACCGCCTGCGTCATGCGCGGCGCGACGACCTTGATCGCGGCGATCAGGTCCTTGGCGACCTTGTTGCCATAGCGGTCCATGGCGTCGGCCGCCTTCAGCGTCAGCAGACGGGCCTGCTCGATCTCGCAGAAGGACAAGGCGATGTCCTGCCGGATGCTGCCCTGATCGGCGAGCTTGCGGCCGAAGGCGACGCGGCTCTCCACGCGGCGGGCCATATATTCCAGCGACCGCTGCGCCTGTCCGATCAGGCGCATGCAATGGTGGATGCGGCCCGGCCCAAGTCGGCCCTGCGCGATCTCGAAACCGCGCCCTTCGCCAAGGATCAGATTGGCCTTGGGCACGCGCACGTCCTTGAAGATCATCTCCGCATGGCCGCCCGGCGAATGGACCGAATGCATGACGTCGAGCGGGCGGACGATCTCGATCCCCGGCGTGTCGGCGGGGATCAGGATTTGGGAATGCTGCCTGTGGCGCGGCCCGTCATTGGGCGTCTTCCCAAGCAGGATGAAGATTTTCGTATTGGGATCGAGCGCGCCCGAAATCCACCATTTGCGGCCATTGATGACATAGTCGTCCCCATCCGCAATGATGGTCGTTTCAATATTCGTCGCGTCGGAAGAGGCGACGTCCGGCTCCGTCATGACATAGGAGGAGCGGATCTTGCCGTCGAGCAGGGGCCGCAGCCATTGTTCCTGCTGTTCCGGCGTGCCGTAGCGCGCCAGCACCTCCATATTGCCGGTATCGGGCGCGGAGCAGTTGAAATATTCCGAAGCGCCGATCACGCGCCCCATCAGTTCGGCCAGCGGGGCATATTCCAGATTGGTGAGGCCGGGGCTCCATTCGCCATATTCATGCGGCAGGAACAGGTTCCACAGGCCCGCTTCCTTGGCCTTGGCCTTGATCTCCTCGGTGCCCGGCCAACGCTTCCAGAGGTTCGCGGGATCATGATGGAAATGATCGCGCTCCTTTTCGATCGGATAGACATGGGCGTCCATGAAATCATTGAGTTGCGCCCGCAGCGCCTTCACCTTGTCGGAATATTCGAAGTCCATGAGGGGATCGTCCTTCTGGAATGGCGGAAAGGAAGGTCAGGTCAGCGTCAGGCCGCCATCGACGACCAATGTCTGCCCGCAAATATAGGCGGATAGGGGGGAGGCGAGGAAAAGCGCCACGCCCGCCATCTCCTCGACCGAGCCGAAGCGGCCCAGCGGGATGCGGGAAAGGGCGCGGGCACGCCGTTCGTCACTGTCCATCGTGACCTTGGTCATCTTGGTGTCGACCAGGCTGGGCGCGATGCCGTTGACGCGGATGCCCTCGCTCGCCCATGCGATCGCCAGCGCCCGGATCAGGTTGACCGCGCCCGCCTTGGACGCGGCATAGGCCGGATTGCCGAAGGTCGCCTTGAACGCGCCGATGGAACTGACGACGATCACTGTGCCCTTCGCGGCGGCCAGCGCCTCGCGGAAACGGTTGGATATATGAAGCACACTGTCGAGGTTGACGGCCATCACCTTGCTCCAGCCCTCCGGCTCGAACTCCTGACGGCGGTAGAGCACTGCGCCCTGCGAATGGATCAGCACGTCCAGTCGCTCGAACGGCGCGGGCGCGGCGGCGATGGCGGCGGGATCGCTCACATCGACCTGCGTATAGCCCAGCCCCTCCATGTCGGAGCCTTCCTCGCCCGCATAGTCGGCGGCGCTGGCGCGAGTGCCCCAGACATGGACATTCGCGCCCCGCTGACGGAAGGCTTGCGCCATGCCGTTGCCGATGCCGCTCGACCCGCCGACCACCAGCACGGTCTTTCCGGTGAAATCCAGTTCGTTGCTCAAAGGGAGTGTCCTCTCTGCATGTCAGCGGATCAGCGTTTCGGCGCGTTCGAACAGATGGACGGCGCGGCCGTGCAGTTTCTCGCCGGTCTCTCGCGGCGCCTTCCCGGCACAGGCGCGAGCGTAAGTGCCTTCCAGCAGGATGCCGAGCTTGTAGCAGGCCAGCACATGATACCAATCCACCGCCGACAGGTCGCGCTCCGATCGGCCCGCGTAGCGCGCGACCAGTTCGTCCGGAGCGGGAAACCCATCCCATGGCGTCACCGCGACGGTGCTTTCCGATTTGCCGTCCGGCCATGTCGCCAGCACCCAGCCAAGGTCCAGCAGCGGATCGCCGATCGTCGCCAGTTCCCAGTCGATGATGGCGGCCAGTTCCGGCCCGTCCGTGCGATACATGACATTGGCAAGATGATAGTCGCCATGCATGATCCCCGGCCTGAATTGGGCGGGGCGATGCCGCTCCAGCCATGCGCCCACGGCTTCCACCGAAGGAAGCGAAGCGGGGCCGGGCCAGCCGTCGAACTCCGAATAGCCCGCCATCTGCCCGCGCCAGCGGTCGACCTGCCGCCCGAGGAAATTGTCCGGCCTGCCGAAATCGCCGAGGCCCAGCGCCTCATGATCCAGAGCGCCCAACGCCGCGATCCCGTCCATCAGGGCAAGACCCATGGCGTGGCGCATCGCCGCCGACCCGGCATGAGGCTGCGGCAATTCGCCCACGGGATTGAAGCCGTCCACCGGCTCCATCAGATAGAAAGCGACGCCCAGCACGCTTTCATCCCCGCAATCGGCGATCAGCGCGGGATGGGGCACGTCGGTCCCTGCCAGAGCGCGCAGCACCCGGGCCTCGCGGCGCATGGTTTCATTGCTGTTAGGGCGCGGATGAGCGGGCGGGCGGCGGAACACATAGTCGCGGCCATCGCGGGTGAAGCGCAGCAGGATATTCTGCGTCCCTCCGGCCAGCGGCGTGACATCGGCAACCGGACCGGAACCAAGTCCCCGATCCGTCATCCACGCCGCCAGCGACTCGATGTCGACTGCTGATTCCACTTAGGCATCCCTCACTTTTTCGACTGTTGAGCCGTCGATTAGGTCAAATGGATAATGCACTTGACGAAAAGCGATTGCAATGAGATTTTGCACACATGGTTAGACTTCAACTCGCCAGGACCGATGACGCCCCGCGCGGCGCGGCCGCCGAACACATCAAGAAAGTCGCCCTGCGCCTTTTCGCGGAACGGGGCGTGGACGGCGTAACCGTGCGGGAAATCGCGGCGGCGGCGGGCCAGAAGAATCATGGCGCGGTCGGCTATCATTTCGGGTCGAAGGAAGCGCTCGTCCGCGCCATCGTCATGGATGGAGCCATGGCGCTGGACCGGGACCGCAATGCCGCGCTCGACCGGCTGGAGAGCGAAGGCGGCCCCCGTTCGATTCGCGAGGTGGTGGACGCGCTGATTGAGCCGGTGCTTGCCCTGTCTGACGAACATTATGTCCCCTTCATCGTCATCTTCGCGATGACGCACCGTGACATGATGCTGGATGCGCTCGATCCTGCGGCCAACAGCGCCTATGGCCGGGGTCTCGACCATTTGCGGCGATTGATGCCCGATCTGACGCCAGCCCTCCAGAACCAGCGTTTCGTGTTCATGGGCGCTTATATCTCAGCGGTGCTTTCCGCGCGGCAGCGGGCGCTGACGGATCATAGCCGC
Source organism: Sphingobium sp. (assembly GCA_049841255.1). Taxonomy (GTDB): domain Bacteria; phylum Pseudomonadota; class Alphaproteobacteria; order Sphingomonadales; family Sphingomonadaceae; genus Sphingobium. The sequence goes on along the minus strand of JASGDV010000226.1, from coordinate 19,601 downwards.
GAACATCCCATGTGGGGCAGCGAAGCCAGCGTCGAACATTTCCTGCAAACACTCGTCGCCCTGCTGGAAGCGCCCGTCGATTTACCACCCTCCCTCCTAAAAGGGATAGGCAAGCGCGGCGAGCTTGTGCCACAAGTTTCCGGTCCGGTCGGTTAGATCGCAGAACATAAGAAACGGGGAGTGGAGCAGGGCAATGACGGGGACGGACGGATATATGGCCATGCTGCACGACATGCCGCTGGACGATCTCATGGCGCGCGCTGCCGCGTTGCGGGATGAAGGGCATGGGCGGGTGCAGAGCTGGTCGCGCAAGATATTCATCCCGTTGACGCAGCTTTGCCGCAACCTCTGCCATTATTGCACCTTCTCCCAGCCGCCCCGGCCGGGCGAGAATGCCTATATGACCCGCGAGCAGGTATTGAATGTCGCGCGCGCGGGGCAGGCGGCGGGCTGTACGGAGGCGCTCTTCACCCTTGGCGACAAGCCGGAACTGCGGTTCCGCGCCGCGCGGGAGGAACTGGCCGCGCTGGGGCATGAAAGCACTTTGTCCTATCTGGCCGAAATGGCCGCGCTGGTGCGCGACGAAACCGGCCTCCTTCCCCATATCAACGCCGGTGTCATGAACCGCGAGGAGATGGCGGCGCTTCGTTCCGTCTCCGTGTCGCAAGGACTGATGCTGGAGTCGATCTCCGACCGGCTCTGCCAGAAGGGTGGGGCGCATTACCGCTCGCCCGACAAGGAACCGGCGGCGCGGCTGGAAACGATCCGGCTGGCGGGAGAGCTTCGGATTCCCTTCACCACCGGCATTTTGATCGGCATCGGCGAAACCCGCGAGGAACGGATTGAGGCGCTGGAAGCGATCCGCGACCTGCACCGGACCTACGGCCATATCCAGGAAGTGATCGTCCAGAATTTCCGCGCCAAGCCGCGCACGGTGATGGCCGACGCGCCGGAACCGGACATGGACGAACTGCTGTGGACCATCGCGGCGGCGCGTATCATTCTGGGGCCGCAAATGAACATACAGGCGCCCCCCAATCTGTCGGCGGCGGACTTCCCGCGTCTGATGGCGGCGGGGATCAACGATTGGGGCGGTGTCTCCCCCGTCACGCCTGACCATGTGAACCCCGAAGCGCCATGGCCCGAAGTCGAACGGCTGCGGATGGCGACCGAGGCGAAGGGACGGATGCTGGTCGCGCGCCTGCCCGTCTATCCTGCCTATGCGTTGGATAATGACCGCTGGCAGGACGCCGCCATGAAGGGGCATGTCATGGCCCATGCCGACGCCTCCGGCTTCGCCCGCGAGGATGCATGGTCGCCCGGCATCGCGCTGGGGGCGCGGGTCGTGCGCCCGTCCACCCTGCCGGTCGATCCGAAGATCGCCGCCATCGTGGACCGCGCGATGGAAGGCGCTCTGCTGGACGAGGATGAGGTCGCGGCGCTCTTCGAAGCGCGGGAGGCCGATCTGGAGCATGTCTGCGACAGCGCCGACCGGCTGCGCGAAGCGGTGATGGGCGACACGATCACCTATGTGGTCAACCGCAACATCAACTACACGAATATCTGCGCCTATAAATGCGGCTTCTGCGCTTTTTCCAAGGGCGACAAGGCCGAAGCCCTGCGCGGCAAGCCCTATGACCTCGATCTGGAGGAAGTCATCCGCCGCGTCCGCGAGGCATGGGACCGGGGCGGCACGGAAGTCTGCCTGCAAGGCGGCATCCATCCCCATTATACGGGCGATACCTACATCAACCTCGCCCGCGCCGTGCGGGCCGCCGTGCCGCAGATGCACATCCACGCCTTCTCCCCGCTGGAGGTGATGCAGGGCGCGGCGACGCTTGGCATGCCGGTCGAGGATTATCTGCGCCGCCTGAAGGAGGCTGGGCTGGACACGCTGCCCGGCACGGCCGCCGAAATCCTGGACGATGAAGTGCGCGACCTGATCTGTCCCGACAAACTCAACACGCGGCAATGGCTGGACGTGGTGGAGACGGCACATCGGGTCGGCTTTACCACCACCGCGACGATCATGTTCGGCCATGTCGACACGCCCCGCCATTGGGCGCGCCACTTGATCCGCATCCGCGATCTTCAGCGGCGCACCGGCGGCTTCACCGAATTCGTGCCGCTGCCCTTCGTCCATATGGAAGCGCCCATGGCCCTGCGCGGGCGGGCGCGGCGCGGCCCCACTTTCCGCGAGGTGCGGTTGATGCATGCCGTCGCGCGGCTAGCGCTGCATCCGCATATCCGCTCCATCCAGACAAGCTGGGTCAAGCTGGGCGAGGAGGGGGTGAAGGCCTGCCTCCAGTCCGGCGCCAACGATCTGGGCGGCACGCTGATGAACGAAAGCATCTCGCGCGCGGCGGGCACGCAGCATGGGCAGGAAATGCCGCCCGCCGCCATGGAGGCGATGATCCGCTCCATCGGCCGCACTCCGCGTCAGCGCAGCACCGCTTACGGGCAGGTTGCCCAGGACATTCACGATCGCGGCATGAATGCCGCCGAACTCGCACCCATGGTCCAAAGCCCGCCGCGCAAGCATCGGCGGGACACGGACCCGAAGAAACTGGAGAGGTTTGAATATGCAGAATGAGGCTTCGGCGACCATCGCCGTTCTGGGCGGCACCGGCAAGGAAGGCGGCGGCCTAGCCCTGCGCTGGGCGCATAAGGGGCATCGCGTTATCATCGGCAGCCGCACCGCCGAGCGCGCGCAGGAAGCGGCGGCGGAAATGAACGCGACGCTGGGCACGAACAACGTCACCGGCGCGGCCAATCCCGATGCGGCGGCGCAGGCGGATATCGTCGTCCTTGCCGTGCCCTATGCGGCGCAGCAATCGACGGTGAAGGAAGTAGAAGGCGCGCTGGCGGACAAGATCCTGATCGACGTGACCGTTCCGCTCGTCCCGCCCAAGGTCAGCCGGGTCCAGCTTCCCGATGGCGGATCGGCGGTCGAAGCGGTGCAGAAGCTGCTCGGCGAGGGCGTGAAGGTCGTCTCCGCCTTCCAGAACATCAGCGCCCATCACCTGACCCATCTGGATGCGGAGATCGAATGCGATGTCCTCGTCTGCGCGGACGATGCTGAAGCGGGCGACACCGTGGTCGCGCTGGCGCAGGAAATCGGCCTGCGCGCATGGTATGCCGGGCCGCTCTGCAATTCCGTGGTGGCGGAGGGCTTGACCTCTGTGCTGATCGCTCTCAATCGTCGTTACAAGGTGCCCGGTTCCGGCATCCGCATCACGGGGGTTTGACCGTTCCATCATGACTGCCGCCGCATCGGCCACGGCCACGCTGCTTGCCCTGGGCGGCATGCCCATGATCGGGCAGGGCGACGATCTGGCCGCGATCATCCTCGACGCGGTGGAGCGGTCGGGCGAAGTCCTGCGCGATGGCGATATCCTCGTCCTCGCGCAGAAGATCGTGTCGAAGGCGGAAGGGCGCGCCGTGCCGCTGGCACTGGTCACGCCGTCCGCCGAAGCGGTGGAGCTCGCCGAACGCTGCGACAAGGACCCGCGCCTCGTCGAACTCATCCTGTCCGAAACCGACAAGGTGATGCGCGTCCGCAAGGGCGTGCTGATCGTCCGGCACCGGCTGGGGCTGGTGCTGGCCAATGCAGGCATCGACCAATCGAACATCGCGCAGGAAGGGGAGGGGATCGCCCTTCTGCTCCCGCTCGATCCCGACGCCAGTTGTGCCGCGATCCGGCAGGAAATCGCGCGCCGGACGGGCAGGGACGTCGCCATCCTCATCATCGACAGCCTTGGCCGTGCATGGCGCAAGGGCACCTGCGGCATCGCCATCGGCGTCAGCGGCATGGCGGGCCTGCTGGACCTGCGCGGCGCGCCGGACCTGCATGGGCGCCAGCTTCAGACCAGCGAACTCGGCCTTGCCGACGAAGTGGCGGCGGCCGCTTCACTCGTCATGGGGCAGGCCGATGAAGGGCGCCCCGTGGTGCTGGTCCGCGGCATCGGACGCGGACGCTCCGAAGGCCACGCCGCCGACCTCATCCGCGAACCCGAAATGGACCTTTTCCCATGAGCATCCTCGCGCTGGCAGGCGGCGTGGGCGGAGCGAAGCTCGCCAATGGGCTTGCCGCGATCCTGCCGCCCGAGACGCTGACCGTCGCGGTCAACACCGGCGACGATTTCGAGCATATGGGGCTGCTCATCTGTCCCGATCTCGACAGCGTCACCTATGCGCTGGCGGGCATGAACAATACAGAACTGGGCTGGGGCGTGGCGGGCGAAAGCTGGGCCTTCATGGATGCGACGGCGCGCCTTGGCGGTGACACATGGTTTCGCCTTGGCGACCGCGATCTGGCGACGCACATCCTGCGGCGGCAATTATTGCAGCAGGGCAGCCTCTCCACCGCCACGGACGACATCCGCCGCCGCCTCGGCATCGAACAGAGGATCGTGCCGATGAGCGACGATTCCGTCCGCTCCATCGTGTCGACGGACCGGGGCGATCTCGCCTTTCAGGATTATTTCGTGCGCTATCAATGCGCTCCACGCTTTCTTTCGATCCGTTTTCAAGGCGCAGAGACAGCGAAGCCCAGCGCGGGATTGCTTGCTGCATTCGACGATCCAGCGCTGGAGGCCATCATCCTCTGCCCCTCCAACCCGCTGCTGTCCATCGCCCCGATATTGGCGGTTCCCGGCGTCCGCGACCGTCTCGCCCGCCGGGCCGTGCCCTGCGTCGCGCTCTCCCCCTTCATCTCCGGCCAGGCGGTCAAGGGACCGGCGGCGAAGATCATGGCCGAACTGGGCATCGCTCCGACGCCCGCCGCCGTGGCGGCCCATTATGACGGCCTGATCGACGGACTGGTGATCGACGCCGCCGATGCGGGAGCCATGCCGGGCGAGCGGCCCGCTCTTTTCGCGACGGACATATTGATGCGCGACCCCGCCGATCAGCAGCGTCTGGCCGGGGAAGTGCTGGACTTCGCGCGCAGCCTGACCTGACCTTTCATGACCGGCGCCATCATCATTCCGGTCAAGCCTTTCGAAGAGGCCAAGGCCCGGCTCGCCTCCGTCCTGACGCCGGAGCAGCGGGAAAGCCTGAGCCGTGATTTCTTCCGCCATGTCCTGACGCTGGCGACGGACCGCGCGCTCGATGCGGACGTGATCGTCGTCAGCCGGTGCGGGCAGGCGCTCGACATGGCGCGCAGGGCAGGCGCGCAAACCGTGGTCGAACGGGGGCAGGGTCAGAACGAAGCGCTGGAACAGGCGATGCGGCAGGCCGACGGCCCGCTTCTGTTGCTGAGTTCGGACCTGCCCTTCCTGACCGTGGAGGACATCGCCGCCATGCTGACCCTTGGCGCGACCTCCGACATCGGCATCGCGACGGACTGCGCGCAAACCGGCACCAACGCGCTTTTCCTCGCCCGCCCCGGCCTGATCCGTCCCCGTTTCGGCCCGGACAGCCGCGCCTTGCATCAGGCGGAAGCGGAAAGGGCGGGATTGCGCTGGACCTTGATCGAGCGCCCCGGTCTGGCCTTCGACGTGGATCAGCCTGAGGACCTGCCTTTTCTCCCCCATGAGTCATAATAGGGTTAGACAGACTCCCTCCCGCCATGATAGCTAAAATCTGCATTATGGTATATTATTGGAGGCAAGTGGATGGCGGAGGCATATATCGCCGCTCTGACGCGGAGCGCAGGCGGCAGGCGCGGCGGCAGGCTGGCGGGCGTTCACCCCGCCGATCTGGCCGGGAAAGTCCTGGCCGCGCTGGTCGAACGCAGCGGGATCGACCCGCAGGCGGTGGAAGACGTCATCATGGGCTGCGCCTGTCCGGGCGGCGAGCAGGGCGCGAACATCGCCCGCAACGCCGTGCTGGCGTCGGGACTGCCTGAATCCGTTCCCGGAACCCATGTCGACCGCCAGTGCGGATCGTCGCAGCAGGCGCTGCACTTCGCCGCCGCCACGGTCATGTCGGGCATCATGGATGTCGTCATTGCCGCGGGCGTGGAAAGCATGACCCGCGTGCCGATGGGTCTGCCCTGGACGCTGCCCGCGCAACATGGCTTCGGCACCTATCGCAGCCCCGGCATCGAAGCGCGCTATCCCGGCAAGCCGTTCAGCCAGTTCGGCGGCGCGGAAATGCTCGCAAAGAAATATGGTTTCGAGCGGCCTGAGCTGGACGCCTTTGCGCTGGAAAGCCACCGCCGCGCCGCCGCCGCGTCGCAGGCGGGCAAGTTCGACGCGGAAATCGTCCCGCTGGAGGTCGTGACGCCCGAAGGCGAAACCGTCGTCCACAAGACTGACGAAGGCATCCGCTTCGACGCCAGCCTCGAAAAAATCTCCAGCGTGAAGCTGTTGCAGGAAGGCGGCGTCATCTCGGCCGCCAACGCCAGCCAGATTTGCGACGGCGCGGCGGCGCTGCTGGTCGTCAACGAACGCGGTCTAAAGACGCTGGGCCTCACGCCGCTCGCCCGCGTGCATCAGATGACGGTGCTCGGCCATGACCCGGTTATCATGCTGGAAGCGCCCATCTCGGCCACGCAAAAGGCGTTGGACAAGGCAGGAATGAAGCTGTCCGACATCGACCTCTACGAAGTCAACGAAGCCTTTGCCCCTGTTCCGCTGGCCTGGGCGCAGGCGCTGGATGCCGATCCGGCCCGCCTGAACGTCCATGGCGGCGCGATTGCGCTGGGCCATCCGCTGGGCGGATCGGGCGCGAAACTGATGGCGACGCTGGTGAGCGCCCTCCATGATCGCGGCGCGCGCTACGGTCTTCAGACCATGTGCGAAGCGGGCGGCATGGCGAACGTCACGATCGTCGAGAGGCTGTAGGGCCATGGCGCGCATCGCTTTGCCGGAGGGCGAGGGGGAGGAAGGCCAACGCATGTGGTCGCTGCGCCCCACATTGGGCGAGGCCGTGCACGCCTTTGGCGAGTCCCTGCAGGATGAGGCGCGATTGCCCGTGCGTGTTCGTGAGGCGGCCCGCATCCGCATCGCGCATATCAACGGCTGCATCCCCTGTTCGGAAACGCGGGTGGAGGATGGCGAAGGCATCGGGCTTGACGAAGATTTCTACGCCCATGTCGACGACCCGGCCCGGCGCGGCGACTATGCACCGCGTGAGGCGCTTGCCATCGGCTTCGCGGAACGCTTCGCCGCCGGTCCCTCGGCCTTCGACGATGCTTTCTGGGCGGATCTGAACAGCCATTTCAGCACGGACGAACTGGTGGAGCTTGCTGCCCATTGCGCCAAATGGCTGGGCCTTGGCCGCCTCAATGCCGTGATGGACATCAGCGTCTCCTGCCCGATCCGCATCCCGGCAGGGCAGAAGAGCTAAAGATGCGGGCCGTGCCTCTGCCTGCGCAGGGGCACGGCCCGCTTCCTTTCTAAAGCCGCGCCGAAACGCGGCCCTTTAACCCTGACCGGCCTGTTTCTTGTTCGCCGAAGCCATGGCCTTCGCGTCCAGCCCGCCGACGAGGTTCCCCGTCATCAACTGGTTATGCGCATGGGCCAGATGGTGCATGTGGAACACGCCGTCCATCGCCTGCCGCTTGCCGCGCAAATCTTCCACGAAATTGAACGCCTGCTTGGTGAGCGCCAGCCCGAAGCGGTCGCGCTCGGCGATCTCCGCGGCGATCTTCGCCACTTCCTCGCGCAGCGTCTCGCGCGGGAAAATCTCGTTCACCATGCCGAACTGATAGGCCCGCTGCGCCGGCATCCGCCGCCCCAGCAGCAGCAATTCGCGCGCCACGCGCGGCGGCAGTTCAAACGCATGGGCGAAATATTCGACCCCCGGCTGCGCCATCCGCAGCACCGGGTCCTGGAAGAAGGCATCGTCCGACGCGACGATCAGGTCGCACACCCATGCCAGCATCAGCCCGCCCGCGATGCAGGCGCCCTGCACCATGGCGATCATCGGCTTGGGAATGTCCTGCCAGCGGCGGCACAGGCCCAGATAGCCGTCCTGCTCCAGCACATATTGCCGTTCCGCGCCGCCCTTGTTGCGATGATCCCACCAGAGCGTCGTGCGCTCGCGGGCCATGTCGCTATCCTTTTCGGGCGTGCCGATGTCGTGGCCCGCGGAGAAATGCTTGCCCTCTCCGCCCAGCACGATGACCTTCACTTCGTCATCCTCGACCGCCCGCTTGAACGAAGCGTCGAGCTGCGCCAGCAGCCGGTAATTCTGGGCATTGGAATATTGCGGGCGGTTGAGCATCACCCATGCCACGCCATCCTCGACCTTATAGGTCACGAATTCCGGCTGAGCCTCCACTGCATTATCGGTCATCGTCTTCCCTCCTCAGCGCGGAGCCATGCGGATGGCGCCGTCGAGACGGACATCCTCGCCATTCCAATAGTCGTTCTCGATCATCGCCACGGCCATCGCCGCGAACTCGGCGGGCTGGCCGAAGCGTTTGGGGAAGGGCACCGTCGCGGCGAGCGACTGGCGCACCGTATCGGACGCGCGCGCCATCAGCGGCGTGTCGAAAATGCCCGGAAGGATCGTGTTCACCCGGATGCCGTCATTCATCAGATCGCGCGCCATCGGCAGCGTCAGGCTGACCACGCCGCCCTTGGACGCGGCATAGGCGCATTGGCCGATCTGCCCATCCTCGGCCGCCGCGCTGGCGGTATTGATGATGACGCCGCGCGCCCCGTCCTCCAGCGGTTCCAGATCCAGCATCCCCTTGGCCGACTTGGCGCAGCAGCGGAAGGTGCCGATCAGGTTGATCTGGATGATCCGCTCAAACGCGTCGAGCGGGAAATGCTTGGTCTCGCCCGTCGCCTTGTCGCGGCTCGCTGTCTTCACCGCATTGCCGGTGCCCGCGCAATTGACGATGATCCGTTCCTGCCCATGGGCGGCGCGGGCCTTTTCGAAACCGGCATCGACCGATGCTTCGTCCGTCACGTCGACCTTGCAGAAGGTGCCGCCGATCTCCGCCGCGACCTTGTTCCCCGCTTCCTCGTTGAAGTCGAACAGCGCGACCTTCACGCCCTTGGCGGCCAGCGCCCGCGCCGTCGCCTCGCCCAGCCCGGAGGCTCCGCCTGTCACCACGGCGGCCACGTTATCGCTCAATTTCATGCGTCGGTCCTTTCCTTCTTGCGACGCTGGACGATGGCGCCTTCCGCCGTCAGCGCGTCGAGCGCGCCGTCGTCGAGGCCGAGCCATTGACCCAATATGTCGCGTGTATGTTCGCCGACATGCGGCGGGTGATAGCGATAGTCGGCAGGGGTCGCCGACAATTTGCCGGGATAGGCGACGGTCGGGATTTCGACGCCATCCTCTTCGCGGCGGAAACGGTGGAGGGTGTTGCGCGCCTCGATGAACGGGTCTTCGAACACATCCTTGATACTGTTGACAGGACCGGCGGGCACGCCGCGCGCCACGAAGCGTTCCATCAGTTCGTCGCGCTTGAAGGGGCGCACCAGTTCCTGCACGGCCGCTTCGATCTCGTCTCGGTTGGTGAGGCGCGCGGCGCTGGTGGCGAAGCGCGGATCGGTGCCCAGTTCGGGCCGCCCCATCTCGTCGCACAGGGCGCGGAACTGCCGGTCATTGCCCACAGCGATAATCATGACGCCGTCGGCGACGTCGAACGTCTTGTAAGGCACCACGGTCGGATGCCGGTTGCCAAGGCGGCCCGGCACCACGCCGCCGACCAGCCAGTTCATCGCCTGATTGGCCAGCATCGCGATCTGCGTATCGAGCAGCGACACGTCGATCTGCTGCCCTTCGCCCGTGCGCTCGGCATGGCGGAGCGCCGTCAGGATCGAAACCGTTGCATACATGCCGGTGGAAAGGTCCGCCATGGCGACGCCTGCCCGCAACGGACCGCCGCCTTCTTCCCCGGTGATGCTCATGAACCCGCCCATGCCCTGCGCGACGAAATCATAGCCGCCGCGATCGGCATAAGGCCCATCCTGACCGAATCCGGTGATCGAGCAATAGACGAGGCGCGGATTGATCGCCCGCAGGCTTTCATAATCGAGGCCATATTTGCGGAGGCCACCGACCTTGAAATTTTCCACCAATATGTCCGCTTCCGCCGCCAGCTTGCGGATCAGCTCCGCGCCCTGCGGCGTCGCCAGGTTGACGGCGGCGGACCGCTTGTTGCGGTTGCACGACAAATAATAGGCGCTGGTGCCGATTTCCGGATTGCCCGTCTCATCCGTCAGATAGGGCGGCCCCCATGCGCGGGTGTCGTCACCCTGTCCGGGCAATTCGATCTTGATGACGTCCGCGCCGAAATCCGCCAGAATCTGCGTCGACCATGGCCCGGCCAGCACGCGGGAAAGGTCGAGAACCTTCACCCCCTCCAAAGCGCGCCCGCTCATCGGGCGCATCCGTCAGCCAGTCTGAGTACCGCATGGTGAATATATCGCATCCGCTCCGCTTCCTGTTGTCCGTTTCGATAATGCAATGCGCATTACAGATAACCGGCCGCAGAGCGAAGCACAATAATTATTGCACCATGGGATACTTTTCAGATCATTTTTTCGTCGCGCTGGCGAGATAGGCGATCAGATTGGCGCGATCGGCGGCATTGGGCAGCCCGACAAAGGCCATTTTATTGCCCGGCACCAGCGCGGAAGGCTTGGTGAAGAAATCGTCCAGCGTCTTGGCATCCCAGCGGATTTTCGCCTTCTGCATGGCCGGAGAATAAGTGAAGCCCGGAACCGTTCCGGATGTCCGTCCGAACAGGCCCGCCAGCGACGGTCCCATCTTCTTGACGCCGGGGTCGACCGAATGGCAGATGGCGCAACGGGCGAACACCGCCTTACCCTTGGCGGCGTCTCCGCTCTGGGCCATGGCGGGCGCGGCGGAAAGGAAAGCGGCGGCGAGCGTCACAGACCCCAGGAATTGCGCAATCGGCTTCATATTTCCTCTTTTCTTCCCTACAGACTGAAAATTATACTCTTATGCACAAATAAGATCATAAAGCCGCCAATCTGAACAAAGGTTGAAGAATTTTCTCTGGCCGGCGACAACAGGAAAGATGCTTGATGGACGACAAGGCCGCAACCGGGCAAATCCGCCTTGGCGCAGGGGCGCTCATGCTGGCCTTGCTGGTCAATATCATGTTCGCCCTCAACGTGATCGCCATCAAGGTCGTGGTCGACGCCACCGCGCCCATGCTGGCGGTGACTCTGCGGATGGGCGCGGTTTTCCTGCTGTGCGCCTTCGCCTTGCGCCCGACGCCCGGCAAGGTCAAAAGCCTTGTGCTTTACGGCATATTGAATGGCGGGCTGTTCCTGCTGTTGATGAACGTGGCGATGGCGATGGCGACCAATGTGGGCGCGCTGGCCATCGCCGGACAGCTCAGCGTTCCCTTCTCCCTCGTCCTCGGCGCGCTGCTGCTGGGGGAGAAGCTCAGCCGCCGCAAGCTGGCGGGCGTGTTGCTCGCCTTCGCGGGCGTGGCTGCATTGGTGTTCGATCCGCACATATTGAGCGAGGTTCCCGCCGTGCTGGTGATGGCGCTCGCCGCCATGATGTGGGGCGGAGGGACGCTGGTGCAGCGCCGCTTGACCGGCGTCAGCGTGATGAACGGACAAGCGTGGAACGGCCTCATGGGCGCGGCCACCCTCGCGCCTTTCGCGTTGATGTTCGAGCGGCCTGCCATTGCCGGGCTGGCCCATGTCGGCGCGACCCCGATCGCATGGTTCGTCTTCAGTTGCATCGGCGCGACCGTCGTAGGGCAGGGCGCATTGGCGTGGCTGCTGCAACGCTATCCGATTTCCTCGATCATGCCATTGATCCTTGCCTCGCCCGTCATGTCCACGGTCTTCGCGTCGCTTTATTTTTCGACGCCCATCACGCCCATCATGATCGCGGGCGGGACATTGGCCCTGATCGGCGTCGCGATCATCGCCTTCTCTCCCGACCGTAAAGCCCCTTTGTGAAAAGGGAAGCAAGTTTGTGACCTGCACATTCAAGGGCGGTTTTGGGTGGATTGCGGACGCTCACCTTCGTTCGCCCTGAGCTTGTCGAAGGGCTTCACTTCTTCTTCAAACACAACGCCATGAAGAAAAGGGTAGGGCTTCGACAAGCTCAACCCGAACGGATGAATAAATCTCCGCTCATGGCCGAAACTTGCCACCGCTATAAAACAAAAAAGGCCCGGACAGCGCCATGTCCGGGCCTTTCGTCGATATCGCAGTAGACTCAGACAGCCGCCGTTGCGGACATCACCTGCCTGCCGTCGCTGGCAAAAGCACCGATCTCGACGGCCTCTCCGCTGCCGCGCAGGGCAAGGTTCAGCGCCTCACCCGCCACCGCCGGCGACACGCCCCGGAACGCGAAGCGTTTGAGCGCATTGTCCCCGAAATGCCGCTGCGCCAGATCGAGCAGCAGCGTGGCCGTCAGCGGCCCATGCACCACCAGCCCGCGATACCCTTCCTCATCGCGCGCATAGGGCGCATCATAATGGATGCGGTGGCTGTTGAAGGTCAGCGCGGAATAGCGGAACAGCAACGGCTCCGAAGGTGTCAGCACCCGGTGCGCGTCCCATCCGGCCGGATCGAAGCGGCCATCGCCCGGAGGCGGCGGCGCGGCGGGCGTGCCTGCGGGAGCAGGCTCGCGATAGACGATGGACTGCACTTCCTTGACGCACAGCACGCCGTCCGCATGTGTCTCATGCGCCACGTCCACGAACACCAGCCTGCCCGATCCGCCCTGCTTTTCCGTCACGGATGCGACCCGCGCAGTGCGCGACACATTCTCGCCGGGACGCATGGGCGCAAGGAAGTCGACCTTGCTCGACGCCCACATGCGGCGGGGCAGGGGAACCGGCGGCAGGAAGCTCGCCGGGCTGTCGTCGCGCAGCGGATGCCCGTCCGGTCCCAGCTTCGCGGTAGGCGCGTCCGGCGTGCAAAGGCACCAGTGGAACGCCTGCGGCACCGTGCCGTCCGTGGGCGCGGCGCGGTCCAGCGTCGCGAGCCAGCGCGTGAACAGCCCTTCGTCGACGCGGTCGGTCCGCTTCTCCTCGCGGCCGATCCAGTCCTGCCATTCGCTCATCAGTTGCGGCCTCCCAGCAATCCTCGCGCGATCACCTGCGCCTGTATCTCCGCCGCGCCCTCGAAGATGTTGAGGATGCGGGCGTCGCACAGGACGCGGCTGATCTCATATTCCAGCGCATAGCCGTTGCCGCCATGGATTTGAAGGCTGGCGTCGGCGTTCGACCATGCGGCGCGCGCGCCCAGCAGCTTCGCCATGCCCGCTTCGATGTCGCAGCGTTTGCCCGAATCCTTGGCACGCGCGGCGGCATAGCTCAATTCGCGGGCGGTGACGAAATCCACCAGACTGGCCGCGATCTTGTCCGACACGCGGGGGAAGTGGATGATGGCCTTGCCGAACTGCTTGCGGTTGACGGCATAGTCGAGGCCGAGTTCCAGCCCGCGCCGCGCCACGCCGACGGCCCGCGCCGCCGTCTGGATGCGCGCGCCCTCGAAGGTCCGCATAAGCTGTTTGAAGCCCTGACCTTCCTCCCCGCCCAGCAGGGCGTCGGCCGGGGCGCGCATCCCGTCGAACTGCAACGCATATTCGCGCATCCCGCGATAGCCCAGCACCTCGATCTCGCTGCCGGTCATGCCCTCGGCGGGGAAGGGATTGTCCTCCGTCCCGCGCGGCTTGGGCACCAGCAGCATGGAAAGCCCCGCATAGGCTTTCTCGTCCGGCAGGGTCCGCGTCAGCAGCGTCATCATGTCCGACCGCGCCGCATGGGTGATCCAGTTCTTGGCCCCGTCGATCACCCATTCGCCATTGGCGTCCTGCCTGGCGCGGGTCTGAAGCGAGCCGAGGTCAGACCCCGTATCGGGCTCCGTGAACACGGCGGTCGGCAACACTTCGCCGCTAGCGATCTTCGGCAGCCAGTGCGCCTTCTGCGCGTCCGTGCCGCCCAGCACGATCAACTCGCCTGCGATTTCCGACCGGGTGCCGAGCGACCCGGCGCCGATCCATCCGCGCGAAAGTTCTTCGGTCACAAGGCACATGACCAGCTTGTTGAGGCCCAGCCCGCCAAATTCCTCCGGGATGCAGACGCCGAAGGTGCCGAGGTCGGCCATATGCTGCACCGTGGCGTCGGGGATCAGGTCGTTCGCCAGATGCCACGCATGGGCATTGGGGATGATCTCCGCATCGGTGAAGCGCCGGAACTGGTCGCGAATCGAATCCAGCTCCGCATCATGGAAGCTCTCGGTCGGCCAATGGCCTTGCGCCAACGCCTCCACCAGAGCGGCGCGCACCGGCGCCAGATCCTCGTTCAGCAGGGCTTCGCAGGCATCTTCCAGCGTGCGTCCCGCCGCGCCGATGCCCAGATCGGAAGGACGCAGCAACTCGTTCTGCCCCATGGGCAGCCCGCCCGCCAACTGCCCGATCGTCTCCGCGAAGGCGAGGCGGGCGACCATATTGTCGAGCGGATTTGCGCCCGCGCCGGTCTGCGCCCAATCCAGCACCGCCTCCAGCGCCGCGACGCTGGTGGCGATCCACGCGAAGCCATGGGCCGCGCGCTGGTCCTTGTCGATATGCCGGGTCCGAAGCCGCTCGGCCAGAGCCGCCTGCGCCACGGAACGGAAGGTCTGGGCCGCGTCGAGATACGGGCCCAGATCGTCGATAGCCGCCGTCACCATGATCAGGCCGCGCGCTCGAACACCGCTGCGATGCCCTGACCGCCGCCGATGCACATGGTTTCGATGCCGTAGCGCCCGTCGCGCCGCACCAGTTCACGCGTCAGGTTCGCCAGGATGCGCCCGCCGGTCGCGCCGATGGGATGACCCAGCGAAATGCCCGAACCGTTGACGTTCAACATCTCGTTGCGGCTGTCGTCCTCGCTCCAGCCCCAGCCCTTGAGGCAGGCGAGAACCTGCGGCGCGAAGGCTTCGTTGAGTTCGACCAGATCGATGTCGTTCCAGCCAAGGCCGGTGCGCGCGAACAGGCGTTCGACCGCCGGGACGGGGCCGATGCCCATGCGGCTGGGATCGCATCCCGCCGCCGCCCAGCTATGGAACCAGGCGATGGGTTCAAGGCCCAGTTCCTCCAGCTTGTCCTCCGCGACGACGAGGCAGGCGGCCGCCGCGTCATTCTGCTGGCTGGCATTGCCCGCCGTCACGACCGCGCCGGGAATGGTCTTGGCCTCGATGGCCCTGAGCGCGCCCAGCGTCTCCATGCTGGCGTCGCTGCGATAACCTTCGTCATGGGCGAAGATCATCGGATCGCCCTTGCGCTGCGGCACGGCGACGGGGACCAGTTCATCGTCGAACAGGCCGTTCTTCCATGCGGCGGCGGCGCGCTGGTGGGACCGGACGGCATAAGCGTCGCAAGCCTCGCGGCTGATGCCATAATCCTTGGCGAGATTTTCCGCCGTCTCGATCATGCCGGTGATGACGCCGAAGCGTTCGATGGGCTGCGACATGACGCGCCCGCGCGTCAGGCGGTCATGCAGCATCATGCCGCCGCCGCGCGTGCCGCGACGGCCTTCGACGGTATAATATTCGACGTTCGACATGCTCTCGACGCCGCCCGCGACGACCACGTCGGACATGCCGGTCTGCACCATCATCGCGGCGTTCACCACGGCCTGAAGGCCCGATCCGCAGCGGCGGTCAAGCTGATAGCCCGGCACGTCGAGCGGCAGGTCGGCGGCCAGCCAGGACCAGTGGCCGATGCACGGCGCTTCGCCATTGCCATAGCCTTGCGAGAAAACCACGTCATCGACGCGCGCGGGGTCGATCTTCGTGCGCTCGATCAGCGCCTTGAGGACGACCGCGCCCAGCCTCCCGGCGTCCATGCTGGCAAGGCTGCCGCCGAACTTGCCGACGGCGGTGCGGATGGGGGCCACGATGGCAGCGCGTCTCAATGTCATGGAATATCCTCCGGTCAGGCGACGCCGACAACGCTGGCGTCGATCAGGCGGGCGATCTCGCCCGATGAAAGCGATAGAAGGGAAGCCAGCACTTCTTCACTATGCTGGCCGTTGCGGGGCGCCGGTCTGGGCGCCAGCCGTTCGAGTTGCGGCACGGTCGCGAAAGCGCCCGCCGCGGGGTAGGAAAAGCCGCTGGGATTCTCCACCGCGCCGAAAATGGGATTGTCCTTCACCAGCACGGGGTCGTTGGCCGCGTCCAGCATGGTGCCGTAAGCTGAATGGACCACCCCGTTCGCATCGAAGGCGGCGGCCAGATCGGCATGATCGCGCGCACCGACCGCCTTTTCGAAGATCGGGAACAGCGCCTCGCGATGCGTGAAACGGATGCCGTCATCCTTGGCGAAGGACACGCCGAGCTGCGTTTCCAGCGCGGCTACGGCGTCGCCGATCCCCAGCACGGAAAGCAGGTTGGTCCATTGCCGCGGCGTCACCACGACGATCATCGTGCGGATGCCGTCGGCGGTCACGAAATCGCGCCCGAACAGGCCATAGACGGCATTGCCGAGGCGCGGCCGATTGGCGCCTTCATAGAGCACTTCGGCGATGCCGCCGATATTGGCAACGGTGCCGATCGCCACGTCCGACAGGGGCAGGCGCACTTCGCTGCCCGCGCCAGTCTCCGCCCGGCGGCGCAGGGCCGCGAGCAGGGCGAAGGCGGCATAAGCGCCCGCCAGCAAATCCCATGCGGGAAGGGAATGATTGACGGGCTCCGGCCCCGGTCCGGTCAGCATCGGATAACCGACCGCGTTGTTCACCGTGTAATCAAGGCCCGGCGATCCGTCCGCCCAGCCCATGACGCGCACCGTCACCAGATCTGGCCGGCCCTGCGCCAGGACGTCATGCGCCATGAAGCCCTTGGCCGGGAAGTTGGTGATGAGCTGGCCGGTCGCCCGCACCATCTGCTGCAACAGTTCGCGCCCTTCCGGCTTGCCCAGGTCCAGCGCGACCGACTTCTTCGCCCGGTTGAGATTTTCCCAATAGAGCGAGTCATTATTCTTCGTCACAGGCCAGCGGTGGAAGTCCGGCCCGCCTCCGATCTGGTCGACGCGGATCACCTCCGCCCCGAACTGCGCGCAGTAAAGCCCCGCGCTGGGAGAGGCGATGAAGGACGACGCCTCTATGACCGACAGACCGGAAAGCAGGTCGTACATAGGTTCCCGCCCTTATGCGCCAGCGTGGAACTCGCGCAGCATATGCTTCGCGATCTGGAGTTGCAGAATCTGCGTCGTGCCTTCGTAGATGCGATAGATGCGCGCATCGCGGAAGAAACGCTCGGCATCATATTCGGCCAGATAGCCCGCGCCGCCATAGACCTGCACACAATTGTCGACCACGCGGCCGCACATTTCGGACGCGAACACCTTGAAGGCGGCGGCCTTGCGCAGGACATTCTCGCCCGCGTCGGCGCGGCGGGTCACGTCGGCCATCATGGCTTCGGCGGCGTAGATTTCGATCTCGCTCTGCGCCAGCATCTGCTGGATGAGCTGAAAGTTGGAGATCGGCTCGCCGAACGCCTTGCGCTCGGTGGCGTAACGCACCGCCGAATCCAGCGCGCGCCGGGCATAGCCGGTCGCTGCCGAACCAACCGAGATGCGGCCATTGTCCAGGCTCTTCATCGCGAAGACGAAACCCTTGCCCAGTTCGCCGCCCAGCAACGCGTCGTCAGGCACCAGCACGTCTTCCATGATGATGTCGGCGATCTGGCTGCCCGACTGGCCCATCTTCTTGTCGGACTTGCCGACCGAGACGCCCGGCGTGTCCATCGGCACGATGAAGGCCGAGACATGGGCGTTCTTGGGCTGGTTCTCCTTGCTGGTGCGCGCCATGATGAGCGCGACCTTGGCGAAGGGCGAATTGGTGATGTAGCGCTTGGTGCCGTTCAGCACCCAGCCCTTGTCGGTCTTGACCGCCATGGTCTGCATGCCCGCGGAATCGGAACCCGCGCCCGGCTCGGTCAGGCCGAAGCAGGTGATCTCGCCAGCGGCGATGCGCGGCAGCCATTCGGCCTTCTGCGCGTCCGTCCCGCCATTCTTGATGGCCGAGCAGAACATGCCGATGTTGATCGACACCAGCGAGCGGAAGGCGGGCATCGCATAGCTCAGCGTGTTCACCGTGCGCGCATATTGCGTGATGTTGAGGCCCGCGCCGCCGAATTCCTCCGGCACGGTCAGGCCGAACAGGCCCATGTCGCGCATTTCCTGCACGATGTCGGCGGGGATTTCGTCGGTTTCGATGATCTCGCGCTCAGCGGGGATCAGGCGCTCGCGCACATAGCGCTGAAGCTGATCGATGAACTGTTCGAACGTCTCGGCATCCATGCCGGGATTGAGCGTGGTCATGGAATGGCTCCTCAGATCGGATCGTAAGGGAAGACGTGCGCCGACACTTCGTCGGCCCGCGCGAAGGAAGGACGGAAGGCGGGGATCAGCTCTTCCGCGATGGTTTCGGGCGTCCAGCCTTCGACCTTTGCCATCGACCGGACGGGGCGCGGCTTTCCGAACAGCAGGATTTCGTTGCGGCGGACGCAGAAAATCTGGTTGGTCACGTCCTTCGACAGGTCGGACGCCAGATAGGACACCAGCGGCGCGATCTTGTCTGCGCTCATCGACTGGAGCCGTTCGACGCGCCGCTTCTGCTCTTCCGTCTCGGCGGGGATGGAAGATGTCATGCGGCTCCACGCGAAGGGCGCAATGCAGTTGGACCGGACGCCCGCGCGCGCCATGTCGAGCGCGATGGACTGCGACAGCGCGACTACGCCCAGCTTGGCCGCCGAATAATTCGCCTGGCCCAGATTGCCGATCAGGCCGCTGGTCGAGGTGAAGTGGATGAAGCTGCCCGACTGCTGGTCGCGGAAATAGGGCGTGGCGGCCTTGGACACATTGAAGACGCCGGTCAGGTTGACCTCGATGACGCTCTTCCAGTCCTCATAGCTCATCTTGTGCCAGATGGTGTCGCGCAGGATGCCCGCATTGTTCACCACCGCGTCGATGCGGCCGAACCGCTGCACTGCGTCTTCGATGATGCTGGTGGCGCCTGCCGGATCGGCGACGTTGCCCAGATTGGCATAGGCCTTGCCGCCCGCCGCGATGATGTCGTTGACGGTGGTTTCCGCCGGGCCCGCGTCGCCGCCTTCGCCCGCCTGGGCCACGCCCGGATCGTTGACGACGACCGCCGCGCCCTGACGCGCGCAATGCAGTGCAAGTTCACGGCCGATGCCGCGTCCGGCGCCGGTGATGGCGACGACCTTACCTTCCAGAATCATGACGTCCGCTCGCTCTCTGTGGCTGAAACGATGGTGGCACCCGATAACCCTTTCCATCAATCCTTGCAAGATGAAGAATTATTTTTCATATGTATGAAAATAGCAGGATTCGCATGACTGGTCCCGTCCGCTCCGTTTCTCAGGCTTTCGCCATTCTTCGGCTACTTGCCGAGGAGAGTCCATTGTCGCTTTCCGATATCGGGCGGTCTTTGGGCCTCAGCCCTTCCAGTTGCCTCAACCTGTTGCGGACCCTTGTGGATGAAGGGGTGATCGATCGCGACGCCCACGGCAAGCGTTATCAGCTGGCGCGGGCATGGGGCCGGTTCGACGCGCTGCGGGAAGGAGGCGCGCAGGGGATCGTGGATCGCTCGCGTCCTCTGCTTTCCCAGTTTGCGCGGACCCATGATGCGGCGACGGCCCTATGGCAGGTGGCGCCCGGCGGACGCCTTCGCCTCATGGCCTATG
>JASGDV010000225.1:0-12652 GCA_049841255.1 Sphingobium sp. | reverse complement strand
TCAGCTATTGCGTGAAGAACAAGGTACTGGGCGGCGCCAATGCCAAATCGGTGCTGGGCAAGCTGACCGGCCAGCCGGGCGTCGCTTCCTCCGACGATTTCGAGTTGGGAAAGAAGGGCACGCTCCAGACCGAGGGTGGCGCGCTGCCGCTGGGCAGCCTCAAAGGGAAGCTCAAGAGCAAGATGTGCGGCCTTGTCCTCAAACATGCACAGGACTTCCTTTAAGGGGGCGATAGCGCATGGTGGGGAAGCCGCCTATATGCGCGACACTGTCCCGCCCCTTCTGACGGAGCCTCAAGTTGACACAAGTTACGGTCGCTGCCCTGCAACTCGCCTTTTCAGACGACATGGCGGACAATATCGCCATGGTGGCGGACCATGTGGTCAAGGCCGCCGCGCGCGGGGCGAAGATCGTCCTGCCGCCCGAATTGTTCGAGGGCCCCTATTTCTGCAAGGTCGAGGACGAAGTCCTGTTCGCCAACGCGCAGCCGCTGGAGAGCCACCCGGCCGTGCAGGAAATGCGCAAGGCAGCGAAAGCGCATGGCGTTTATATCCCTACCAGTTTCTTCGAAAGGGACGGGCAGCATTATTACAACTCCCTCGCCATGATCGATGACGAAGGCGAAGTGATGGGCGTTTATCGCAAGAGCCATATTCCCGACGGGCCGGGATATGAGGAAAAATATTATTTCCGCCCCGGCAATAGCGGCTTCAAGGTGTGGAAGACCCGTCACGGCACCATCGGCGTCGGCATATGCTGGGATCAATGGTATCCCGAAACGGCGCGGGTGATGGCGTTGATGGGGGCTGAGATGCTCTTTTATCCCACCGCCATCGGTTCCGAACCCTATGACGCCGATCTCGACACCAGCCGCATGTGGCGGCGCGCGATGATCGGCCATGCCGTCAGCAACTGCATGCCGGTCATCGCCGCCAACCGGATCGGCGATGAAGAAGGACAGAGATTCTACGGCCACAGCTTCATCGCGGACGAATGGGGCGATTTCGCCGCCGAAGCCGATGCGCGGGACAGCGGCGCGCTGATCGCGACGCTCGACCTCGGCAAGGCGCGCATGCACCGGGCCGGCATGGGCTTCTTCCGGGACCGCCGCCCGGAGCTTTACACACGAATTGCTCAGGACATTTAAGGGAGAGGAATATGACCGTCGCACGCCATTATCTGATGCACGCGAAGGAGGGCATGGACGCCACGCTGGAAACCGCGCTGATCGACATAGCCGAGGCGGTCCGTCCCCTGCCCGGCTGTCTGGGTGTGGAGATGCTGCGCGACATCGGCAATGAAAGGCGGTTCATCTTCATCGAGAAATGGGCCGATGTGGACGCGCACAAGGCCGGGAGCAGTTCGCTGGACCGAAGCCTGATCGATCGTCTGGGCGCTGCTCTGGATGGACCACCGGAAGGGGCCTATCTCGATTATCTCAGGACTTTCTGACGCCTGCTGCATTCGCGCGGGCCAGTTCCACCGCCCGCGCGAACACGGCTTCGAACATGGGCGCCGTCAGCCTTCCGGTATTCTGATTATATCGGGAGCAGTGATAGCTATCGATCAATATGCGCCCATCGGGCATCCTGTGTTCCGCCAGATGCCCGAAGCGCGCCTTGGGGAGCTTGCCGCCCAGGACCTTGACCGCCGATTGATGGGCGATCTGGCCCATGGCTATGAAGGTGCGGGCATGGGGCAATTGCGCCACCGCCTGCGCGAGGAACGGGCGGCAATTGCGGATCTCATCGGGCAACGGCTTGTTCTGGGGCGGCAGGCATTTGACCGAATTGACGATGATGATGTCGCGCAGGACCAGCCCGTCATCCGGCCGCGCTTCATAGCGTCCCTCGGCCAGACCGAATTTCGCTAGCGTGGCGAACAGGAGATCGCCCGCATAATCCCCCGTGAAGGGCCGTCCCGTGCGGTTCGCCCCATGCTTGCCCGGCGCAAGGCCGATGATCGCGATTCGTCCATCCGGATCGCCAAAGGCTGGCACCGGCGCGTTCCACCAGTCCGGATGCTCCGCGCGACAGGCTTCGCGCAAATCCACGAGCCGGAGACAGCGAGGGCAGTCATGAGGCGGTTCGGTTTCCGGGAGGGGACTTTCCAGCATCGTGGGAAGCAGATAGGCGCTTGAGCATGGCGGGCACAAGTCACACCCATTCCTATGCGCTCTCCCTGGGATCCAACCGGCCGTTATCGGGCAAGCGTTCTCCGGCACGCCTTCTGCGCGAGGCGATGGAACGGTTGGAGGAAATCGGGCGGGTCAGTCATGCCTCTCTGCTGTTCACGACACCTCCACTCGGCCCTTCGCGCCGCCTTTTCACCAACGGCGCGCTCCTGTTGGAAACGACGCTGGAACCCGAAGCCCTGCTGCGGGAATTGCAGACGCTGGAACGCCGCATGGGCCGCCGCAGGTTCCGCCGGTGGGGAGAGCGAAGCATGGATATCGACATCATCCTGTGGTCGGGCGGCCGCTGGGCAAGCCCCTCCCTCTCCATCCCCCATCCCGCTTTTCAAGGGCGCGGCTTTGTCCTGAAGCCCTTGCTGGGCATCGCTTCAAAGTGGCGCGATCCCCGTTCAGGATTGACCGTCCGACATCTTTACCACCGCCTTACGAAAGCACGGACAAAAGACACCGCGAGAGGTTGACCATCCGCATCAGCCTCACTAGTGCAGGCCAACCTCTTTCGGGGCCCTTAGCTCAGTCGGTAGAGCAACTGACTTTTAATCAGTAGGTCGCTGGTTCGAACCCAGCAGGGCTCACCATATAAAACAATAGGTTAGCTCGCTATTGAGCGGCAACCGTCTTAAAAAGACGGGAATTAAGACGGTTGCCTCCCCATGCGCTGTCCCAATCCGATACGTCTTTGTTCCCTAGATGTTCACTTTGTGCCTTAGCCCTGCTAGACACGATTGAGGGTCAGCAGGGCTGGCCAGAGGCAGCGAGGTCAGCATGGCGAACAATCTGCACATTTCCTATGACCTGTATCAGCCGGGTCAAAACTACGACGGTGTGATCGCCAAGATCAAAGAGCTTGGCAGTTGGGCGAAGGTCCACAAGTCGTTCTGGTATGTGAACTCTACGTACACAGCTAGCCAAGCCGTCACCCACATTCGGGGAGCGATGGATGCCCGCGACACGGTGTATGTTGTGGATGCGACGAACAACGTTGCGGCATGGCACAATCTATCGAACGAGGTTGCGAACCACATCAAGAACCAATGGCCTAAATAGGGTCAGAGCTTCGGCTTTCTACCGAGGATACCTGCTGCCTTGTAAGTGCCGACTCTTTTCTTCAGGTTGCAATCCAGCCGCTATCTACATGCTGCAAAATTGGGGAGGTCGGGGGCAATGACCGAAAGAAAATCTCTCACGGTTCACTATCGGCGGATGGATGATCCGGTTGGGGCGTTGAACGGAGCGACCCTTGAGACATGTATCCGGGGAGCGCTAGCGGACCAGTTTGCGGGAGGAACCCTCTCAACTCACTGGAATGGGCGGGCATGGCTCGTGCCTCCTGACAGCACAGACACTCTCCTCATGAACATATTTCACGATGACGGAGTGAGCTTCTTTGGAGACCTGACTGTCTACACAAGAGGCTTCATGCAAGCGCTGCTTCGGAACGAGCCAGACGTCGCGATGCTGCCGGTGGAACAGCAGCCTCCGCCTGAGGGGCGGGAATATATTCACTCGATGATGTATTGGATGGCCATCGGCAACCATGTGATGACTATCCAGAGCCGATCACTCACCACCAAGCACCTTGAGCAGTATCTAACTTGGCTGCTTACGGAGCGGACGTCGCAAATGAACGCGAATGGTCATGTTCTCCTGACCGCCAAATTCGACAGCGATGAAGTTGGCGGTGATTTGGAGGATGTGAAGGAGATTATCGTCGGTGGTACTGGAGCGGTCGAGGCGGCGCCAGCCCGGCTACCACATGAACCCGCGCAAGAGCGCGAGGTAGACCAACACGTCGACGTGGGAGCCCGACGGTCATGGGGTGAGCGCGCGATCGACGTCCTCCGCGCCATAATGAACAATGAGGCAGACGTGCAGGAACTCCTAGAGAGTATCCCAGAGGGAGCCGACTTGGACGTGTCAGTTCATATTGGTTATAAGACGCGGCGGCGGCGGGTTTCCCGTGCGCCCATGCAACAGGCCCTTCGGAACCTGCCCGATGGTGAAATCACTGCAATCGGAAAGCATGGAAGACTGACAGGAAAAGACATTCGTTTGAGCTATCCTGTCCGAGTGATCTCGACAGGCAGTTTGCTCGATCCGAACGATGTTCGCGCAAAGCTTCGGTCGGCGTACGACTACTTCGTTGAGAACAGCAAGATTGAAGCATAAAGGCGCGTCCGGATGCGTTGGTTTTTGCAGAAGTGGGATTTCTTCTCAGCCGCCATTCTGGCGGTTATGGGAGCCTATTTTCTGCCAAACAACGCGGTGAAAGACATAACCACCGAACTCATCGCCTTTTTCAGTATCCAATCGGCGGTGATCCTTCCCGCCATGATTTTCACTGCCGGCATCCTGAAACCAGATGGCTTGGAACTGGAAGATGCCGAGCGCTACCACAAAGCACTCAAATCTCAGATGCTCTTTTGGGTTGCCTTGCTCAGCCTCGACTTCATTGCGGTGGTTGCCTTAATCGCCGGTAAGGCTTTGGGTTGGGCTTTGGATATTCCATTGCCGCGCGATCTTGGTGCAATCGAACTTGGCTGGCTTCTGCCCGGTATCCTTTACTTCGCCGGTAGCTTGGCTGTTTTCCGGACGATCCCCTTTGTGCGAGGGGTGATCAGCTTGCTGGACCTAAACAGCGACATGACACAGAAAGCCATCAAGCGCAGGAACCGGAACGAGCTTACAGGCAAGAAAGCACAGGCGGACCAGCGGCCGATGGCTCTTCCAGAGGGTTATGGGCAGGTCGTAGACCCGAAGGACAACTGAACACGCTAGCCACCTCGTTGCCTATTTATCCCCTTGGCGGCATATACGGAACCGGAGCCGCCACGCACGGCTCTGGGGATTAGTAACCCCGACATGACCGGTAGGTGCTGACCGCAACAGCGCCACACTTCCTGACCCTTATGGTCGGGGAGCCTGTGGCGTATGTCCAAGGCTTCTCGCCCAAAGGCCACAGGGCCGAGTCATGTCGGTTTACTAACTCCCCGATCACCAAGGGATCATGTGAAGTCGAATGCGGGGGCGTACCGCGACGACTTCCGGGGAGAACCGCGATGCCCAGAGGCGCGCGGCATGTAGAAACCGGAATACTGCGCCCCGGCCGATGGGGCTATTCGCTCGAAATGGACGGCGGCGGTGTCTGGCAACTCGACATTGGCGGATCGGCGCGGCGCTATCTCGGCCAGCGCGTAACGATCGAAGGCATCCGGTCGGGCTTCGACCTGATCGACGTGCATCATATTCGGCTGGCTGGCGACCCGCCCAGAGAAAAGCGCGAAGGTCTATGGCAGCGCCTGTTCGGCGCGTAGCCTGTGCGCCTCATCGCGCGCCGCCTCGTATTCGATGCGGTCGCCGGGGGTGAGCCGGTCCAGCACCCAGCGGGGCGGGTCGTAGGCCCCGCGCACGGCCAGCATGGCGAGCTTCTTCGCCTCCGTCCGCTGGCGACGTGCTGCGGCGGCGCGGGCGATGCGGTTGGCGGCGACGACGGAGAGGGTCATGCGCCCGTCTCCGACAGGGCCTTCACCGACTTCGCGGCCTTCACGGCGGGGTTGGTCCGCAGCGCCAGCACGGCACCGAAGCGGCTGGTGGTGGCGCTGCCCGCCGCCGCGACCTTCTCGATGGCAACTTCCGTCGCCTCAAGCTGGGCACTATCGACCGGGGCGAACCTTGCCGCCGCCCGCGAACGAACGAGGGCATGGGTGCCCGCGTCAAGCCCGGAGAGGAAGGGCGGGGCGTGAAGCACGGCGGCGACCGTGGGCAGGTCGCCCGCCTCCACCGCGTCCAGAACGAACTTGCCCCGCGCGGCGGGCTGCTTCATCGCCTTGATGTGCGCCCGGACTTCGCTCGCCAGCGCCAAGCCCTCCGGCGTCTTGCGGGCGGGCAGGTCCAGCGCGGTCGCCACCCGCTGCGCCAGCGCGTCGCGGTAGCCCTTCAACTCGGTCATGCGACGGTCAACCGCCGGGGAGACGCGGGCCAGCGCCCGTTCGGCGGCGGCGATGAACTCCTCCGCATCCACGATGCGGGTAGGCTTGCCGTTGACCATGCGGACATTGCCGGTGACTTCCGTATGCCCGCCCCGGTCGGCCGGATGCTGGCGGCGAACGGCAGGCTCCGCCACCGCCTGCAAGTCGCGCTCGGCATCGTTCAGCCGCCCATAGCAGTCGTAGCAGAGCCGCATGGCTTCGCGGGCGGCGGCGAGGGCGGGAATGCCCAGGGTGTCGGGGCGGTTGAGGGTGTCGCTGATGCTGAGCAGCGCGTCGGGGTGCATCCCCAGCGGCACGTCGCCGCGAACGGGGGTGCTTTCGTCAAGGGGCGTGGTCATGGTGGGCTTCTCCTTCTCAGTAATGGCCGATGGTCCGGCCGGACGTGACGATCCGTGGTGCGGAGTTGACGAGATAGCGGAGGGCATCTGCCCAGTGGTCGTTGGCGGACGTGTCCACGTCCTCCATCCGCACATCGTCGCGCGGCAGCAGCGGCAGGGTTTCGAGGCCGAAGCGGCACCGCTCCGAAATCCAGAGGCCGGGCGTGTCGGGGTCGCCGTCGCGGGCGGCGGCCATGAGGGCCTTCACCTTCACCCAGCCGGAAATGCGATCCTTGGTGGGCTTGGTCAGGTGCAGGCCGTAACGGCCAAGCTGTTCCAGCAGCGTGTCGTTCTGGAGGCCGCGCGCATCGTCGCCCACGCCATGCGGGCGGATGCCCCATCGCTCGCAGGCGGCCAGCACTTCCTCCGCCACCATCTGCGGCGGCCAGCCCTTGCCCAGAGAGGGGTCGTCGGAGCGGGCGCTAT
Source organism: Sphingobium sp. (assembly GCA_049841255.1). Taxonomy (GTDB): domain Bacteria; phylum Pseudomonadota; class Alphaproteobacteria; order Sphingomonadales; family Sphingomonadaceae; genus Sphingobium. The sequence continues at coordinate 5,666 of JASGDV010000225.1, read as the reverse complement.
GCACTTCGTCCACGATGATCCACGATCCCTTGGGGTATATGCGTCCGGCGGGGCCGATGAGGCCGGGCTGGCGGGCATGGACTGCCAGCACGGCGGCGGTCGGGGCGGACCAGCCCCAATCCAGCGCGACGGCGCTATACCAGCCGTGGCCCTTGCCCTTCGGCACCCGGAAGCCGGGGGCGTCGGGAATGATGAGATGGTCGCCGAACACGTCCGCAAAGAACGCCCCGGCAAGGTCGTTCCAGTTGTTGTTCAGCCATGCCTCGGCCAGCGCCCGGTCGCCGCCGGACGAGGCGATGATCGACCGGGCGTAACGCTCGGTGTCGATGGTCGGATTGTCGATGTAGGTGGAAGGGGCGTAAACCCAGCGCGAGCCGTCGGGAAGCTCGTAGGGCTTCCAGGGCACTCGGCCATGAACGTGCATCCGGGCGATGGTGGCGTGGAGCGGCCCGCCGGGGTTGCCCAGCACGATCATGCGGGTGGGGATGCCAGCCGGGCCGCGCAGGTTGGCGCGCAGCATGTTGATGTGGCGCAGGGTCGTGAAATTGGTGATCTCATCGACGGCCAGCAGATTGGCTTCCTGCCCCTGCCACTTCGCCACGTCCTTCTGCCCGGACAGGTTGCCCAGCGTCACCACCGCGCCGTTCTGGCAGCGGATGACGAAGTCGGCGCGGTTGCTGGTGATGCCGCCGGGGAAGGCGTCGCGGAACAGGGCCTCAAGCTCGTCCCACAGGTTGGCGAGCGACTTGTAGGTGGCGCGGAGGATCAGGACGCGGGCCTTGTCCTCATACTGGACGCAGTGCCGCAGGGCGAGGAGCGCCAGCGCGGTCGTCTTGCCGGACCCGCGCCCGCCCAGCAGGGCAAGGTTCAGGTCTTCGGGCACCGCCAGCACCCGCTCCTGCCACGGCGTCGGGGTGGTGAGCTTAGGCGTCGCCATCGCTGCGCGCCTCCGCTTCCACCATCGCCGCGTAAGCCTTGGCCTCCATCGCGGCGGGCAGGTTGATCTGCACCGCGACCTTGGGCGCGCTGTCCGTCTGCCCCGTCTCGCGGTAGCCGTGGCGGCACTTCAATAGGAACATGGCGGCGGCGATCTGGCCCTTCCGCGCCGCCACCAGCAGACTATGCACAAGCTCCTGTTCCAGCCCCGCGAGGCCCGTCGCCCAAGCCTCCTCGACTTCCGGCTGGCGCTTGCGGCATTCGCGCAGGATGCGCGGCGACATGCCCAGCGCGGCGGCGATGCTGCCGACCGGGTGGCCGTTCCTCGCCATGTCGGTGATGATGGCGAGGCCGGGGGCGTTGACCGTCACTGTGCCGTGCTTGTCGTCGCGCGACGTCGGCAGGGTAGCTGGGGAGGCAAGCCTATCGTTCATCGCATGTTCTTTGGCGCATTCCGCCGGTCGGCACCGTCCTTTTCGCCGTCTTATTGTCAGTTTCTGCGCCGAAATCGCTGGTGGCGCGGAGGCTTGCCGCCGGGGAGAAGGTGATTGCTGGTCAGCAGGGCGGCCAGAGGGGCCGTCCCGCCTTTTTTACGCGGCACGAGGGCACGAAGGGCGGAGGCAGACCTGCCCATGCGGTGCCGTTCCTTCCCCGTTCCCGGTCCCGTTCCGCCCAGCGGGAACGCGAAAACCGATGCTGTCCTAAGCAGTTAATAGCCCGTTCCTCCCGTTCCCCCTCAAAACAGAAGAAAGCGGGAAAGGGAGAATCGGCATCCCGGCGGCTGCGCTGGGCATGGGAGATATAGGAAATCGGCAGTAACGGCCGGAACGGGGGAACGGAGGCACGAAAATGCTGCGGGCATAGGAATTTAGGCGTTCCCCACCCGCCGTTCCCGCCATGCCGCAGGAGGAACGCCACTAAAACGGTCCCCTCGCGCCTTCGATCTCGACATACCCGCGCCCATTGGGGTCGCGGTAAACGCGCAGTCGCAGCGCCCGCTCGCCACTCTCGCCGCGCACATAGGCCCATTCCGGCCCCGACCCGCCGAAGCGGAGCTTCGTCCGCTCCCAGCCCAGTTCGCGCATGGCTTCGCCCAGGCGGGCATTATGCTCCTGCGTCTGCTGTCCTGCGGGGATGCCGAGAAGATCCCATACCTCCGCCGCGCGGAGCTTGCCGACATGGTCCGCCAGCACCGTGCCGAGCGTAACGACATAGGGATCTTCCACGCGCCGGGCTTCCTGCTCCTCCGCCGCGTCGGCCCACAAGGCGCGATCAAGGCGAATGCTGGCGCCTGCTTCGTCGCGCGCCACCGCTTCCGCCCATAGCTGGTCGCGGTCCCGCCGCAGGGCTTCCAGATCGAACGTCCCGACCGCGACCGGCCAGAAGCGGCGATTGCCGGTGCCGTCCCGCAGATAGCGCTGGCTGTTGGTGGTGCCGACGATAATACACTGGCGGGCGACTTCCTGCGGGAGACGGGCATAGGCAGCACGAGCGCGGTCAACGCGACGGGACAGGAACGCCTTAAGGTGCTCTACGTCGCCCTTCCGCATCCCCTTAAGCTCACCCGCTTCTACAAGCCACCGGCCTGCCAGCCGCTCGATGACGACCTTGCTGTCAGCGTTAAGTGGCAGGTCGTCGGTAAACCATTCGTCCCGCACCGCCAGCACCGCGAGCGCCGACGACTTGTTCTTGCCCTGCTCGCTCTCAAGGACGACCATTTCGTCGAACTTGCATCCCGGCTGGCGCACCCGCCGCACCGCCGCCACCAGCATCAGCGCGCCGACGGCCCGCGTATAGGGCGTGTCGGGCGCATCGCCGTAAACGGTCAGCCAGCCGTCAAGGCGCGGCGTCCCATCCCATGCCAGCCCATCCAGATAATCGCGGACAGGGTGAAAGGCGTTCCGCCGCGCCGCATCCGACACCACATCCCAGAAGAATTCCTTGGCAGGCCGGAAGCGGAACCGCTCGTCGGTCAGCAACCACAGGCGGGTCATCGCCGCATCGTTAAGGGTGTCGCCACATTCCGGCAGGCCGCCGACGATAAGCCGATCCTGAAATTCGTCGTAGCTGACGGACACACCCAGCTTCGCCAGCGCCACGCGGATATTGTGCTGGTTGGCGTAGGGTGCGCCCTTCTCACTAAGCTGAAACTCCGCTGCGTCGGCCGCAGCCTGTTCCCGTGCTCGCGCGACCTGGCGGGCGGCGTAGGCTTCGCCCTTGCTCCCCTTGTCCAGAACGCTGGCCGAAATGCCGAAGGCCGGATCGGTCAGGATTGCCATGATCGTATCGTCCGGCACCCCGCACCGGACAAGCTGGCACGTCGCGTCGTACAACCATGCCGACCGGCTATTGTCGCCCTCCTTGGGTTCGTCGGGATGCTGGCCGTGATTGATGATGACGCGCACCCGGCCCGGCACCTGCCAGCGGTCGAGATCGTCAAGGGAAGCCAGCCGCTCGCCCACCGAAGGCGGTGGCGTGTTCTCTGGCGCAAGGGCCGCGCCCGGCGGCTCCCGATGCGGCAGGTCGTCGGGGGCGATGATGCCGGGCATATCCCGCAGGATCGTCGCCACCATGCCCGTCTTGCGGTTACGGGTGCCGGGCAGGCGCGCAACGCGATCAATGTTATGGCAAGCGTCTGCCCCGAATGCCTGCGCCAGCGCGTAATTAATGGCCTCCGCCTCGGCAGGGGCGACACGCCGGGACAAATGCCAGAACAGCCACAGGCCCCGGCCGGAACCGACAACGATATGCGGCGGCGGAAGGTCGGTTGCGTCAATGTCCGCCAGCGTTCGCGCCTGCCATTCCGCGAGGGCGATGGGATCGCGCATATCCTTCGGCGGGTCGATGTCCACCCATGCCCATTCGGAGCCGACGCAATCCCCCTTCCTGGGCTTGCCCACGAAGGCATCACGCAAGGCGGCAGGCGCGAAATACAGGTCCGCATCGGCATGGGCAGCGACGAAATCGCGGGCCGCGTCCGTCGTTGGCAGTGTCGGGTTCAGGCACCGGCCATCGGCGAAGGCCATCACGCATGGCGGGCCGAAGCGGGCGGCGAAATTGGCGGCGGCACCGGCATCGACGGCGGGAGCGAAAGGGCGCGGATCGGCGTCAGCCATGTGCCAGCATCCTTTCCGCTTCGCGGCGTACCGGCTCGGTGATGCCGTGGGGCAGGAAGCGCATCAGCAGCAACGGATCGGCACAGCGTTCGCGGATGGCGTTGGGAAACAACAGCCCCCGGTCCTCGCAATCCATGTCGTGAACCGCCTCGGCATAGGTCAGCGCCTGCCGTGCCGCATAAGCGAGAGCGATGCCGCTCCACTTGCTGATTTCCCATTCCCACGGAATGGGCCAGAAAGAAGCGGCTGGGGTCAGATCAGCACCGTTATCGCCCGCCTCCTCATACGGGGCGGGCATTTCGTATTCGTCAGCCACGCCTGCCTCCCTTGCCGAGAAGCCAAGCGTCGAGATCGCGCACATGATAGCGCACGACTCGCTCGCCAACCTTGTGATAGTGAGGGCCGGTGCCCTTCGCGCGCATATCCTCCAGACCGCGCACGGTCAGGCGGACGTAAGCCGCAGCATCGTCGGGCGTGAACCACGGCGACACGCGACGGGGCGGGAGGTCGGCCAGATGGCGCGTCACGATCCCCGCGACACGTTCGGCAAGCTGGCCCCACGAATCATCGAATGCGATAGGCATACAAAACTCCGGAAGAACGATGATGAGAAGCGAGAAAGCCCTGTCGGGCTGTCGCTGGTTCTTCCGGCTCGCCAAGTCCGCGCGGCCCCGCAGGGCCTACAGTGCGATTACGGGCATTGAAGCGTCGCCCGCCGGTCTGTCACGGGGGTAGTCACCCGACGTCGCCACGCTCCACCTGCCAGAAGGCAGGGCCGCTTTTTCTCCAGACACCGACAATATTGGACACCACGCCCGGCCCCGCAAGCAGTTTTAACGGGTCAGGCGTCGTGCAGCGCAGAAACTGACTAATCGCGCGGCTGGTGCGCCATGATATGCGCGGAAATCCGCTCCTGCTCGGCCAGCAGCCGGGGCCACATGCGGTCCCGGTCGCCGTAGCCCATCGTTACGTCCTGCGTCTTGTGGTTCAGCAGCCGCTTCAAGGTGCGCTCCGACACGTCCAGCGTTTCCGCCGCGATGACATAGGACTGGCGAAGCTGCTTGCCCCACTTCGCCAGTTCCGCGCGATCCTCCTTCCATTCCGCAAGATGGCCGCTGGCGCTGTCCGGCGACGGGAACACGAAGGTTGCCGACTGGCGCGGCGCTAGTTTCCGGCCCGCCTTGCGCACCCGGATCAGCGACGCCAGCATGGGCCGCGACAAGGGGATGGCAAAGGCCCGATCCGGCCCGCCCTTCGGTTCCGGGATACGCAGCGCGCGGCGGCGCACGTCGAGGTCCGCCCAGCGCGCCTTGCTCAGCGCATCGGGCCGCGAGCCGGACAAGAGGGTGAACAGGTGAAACTCGCGCCGCACCCCATTCTTGAGATCGGCAAGCTGCTTGAACCAGTCGCCCAACTCGGTATCGCCCATGCCGCTGCTGTCGCGAACCTCGGCGTTCCAGGTGATGACCTGACTCCACGCCACCAGCGGCAGCGTCCGGTCGAGCTTCGCCTGCGCGTACCTATAAAGCCGCCGGAACGCCCGCCCGAAATGGTTGGCGGCATAGGGGCCGTTCTCGCGGGTGATCTCGTGATGCCGTTCCTCGACCAGCCGGG
>JASGDV010000224.1:0-2949 GCA_049841255.1 Sphingobium sp. | reverse complement strand
CTTTTTCGCCTGTTCCGGCACCAGGCTCAAGGGGGTCATACCCGGCTGGGTATTGACCTCCAGCAGGTAAAGCCCCTCGACGCCCTGGTTGTCGTCCCAGCGGAAGTCGGAGCGCGACGCGCCCTTGCAGCCGAGCAGCTGGTGCGCCTTGAGCGCGATCGCCTTGCAAGCCTGCGTGATCTCGTCCGGTATCTCTGCCGGGCAGACATGTTCGGTCATGCCGTCGGTATATTTGGCATCGAAATCATAAAAGCCGCTCTTGGGGCGCAGCTCGGTGACGAGCAGCGCCTCATCGCCCAGCACGGCGGTGGTCAGCTCGCGCCCGCGAATATAGGGTTCGGCCAAAAGCTCGGGAAATTCCTGCCAGGGGCCGACGCTGTCACGGGCGATGGGATTGCCATAATTGCCCTCGGCCGTGACGATCGCCACGCCGACCGAGCTGCCCTCATTGACGGGCTTCAGAACATAGGGGCGCGGCAGCGGATCGCCGGCGTACAGGCTCTCGCTCGCCACGATATGTCCGCCGGGCATGGGGATACCGTGCGGCAGCAGCGCCTGCTTGGTCAGTTGCTTGTCGATCGCGATGACCGAGGTGGCAAGACCGCTATGGGTGTAGGTGAGGCCCATCAGGTCCATCATGCCCTGCACCGTGCCGTCCTCTCCGGGGACGCCATGGAGGGCGTTGAACACCACATCGGGCTTGATCTCGGCAAGGCGCAGCGCGACGTCGCGGTCCATGTCGATCCGCGTGACCTTGTGCCCGCGCGATTCCAGAGCCTTGGCGACGCCCTCTCCGCTCGACAGCGAGACGGGACGCTCCGCCGACCAGCCGCCCATCAGGACGGCGACATGCCACGGACCCCGGCTCATTTATGCAACCCCACGCGCTGTATTTCCCATTCCAGTTCGATGCCGCTCTTTTCACGGACGCGGCGGCGGACTTCCTCGCCCAGCGCCTCGATGTCCGCGCTGGTGGCCTCGCCAAGGTTCAGGAGGAAATTGGTATGCTTCTCCGAGACCTGCGCGCCGCCCAGCTTCAGGCCACGGCATCCGGCTTCGTCGACCAGCGCCCATGCCTTGTGCCCCGCCGGGTTCTTGAAAGTCGATCCGCCCGTCTTGCTGCGGAGCGGCTGGCTCTCTTCCCGCGCGGCGGCGATGCGGTCCATCTCCGCCTGGATCGCGGCCGGTTCGCCGGGGATGCCCCGAAAGAGGGCGCTCACCACCACCGCGCCTTCGGGCAGGGTGCTGTGGCGATAGGTATAGCCCAGCGCATCGAGCGGCAGCGTGACGCGTTCGCCCGACCGCAACACAACCTCGCACTCCACCAATATATCGCATGTCTCACGGCCATAGGCGCCGCCGTTCATCCGCACGAAGCCGCCGACCGTGCCGGGGATCGAACGCAGGAATTCCAGTCCCCCGATGCCCGCATCGCGTGCGGTCGAGGAGACGAGGATGCCTGACGCCCCGCCGCCGCAGCGCAGGGTGGTGGCGTCGACCTGCTCGACCTTGGCGAAGGGCTTGCCCAGACGGACGACCACGCCCGGAACGCCGCCGTCCCGGACGATCAGGTTGGAGCCGAGGCCCAGCGCCATTACCGGGACGGCCGGGTCCAGCCCGCGCAGGAAATCGGAGAGGTCTTCCGCGTCCTTCGGCTCGAACAGCCATTGCGCCACGCCACCCGCCTTGAACCAAACGAGCGGAGCCAAGGGCGCATCGGGCTTGAGCGTGCCGCGAACAGGCGGAAGGGACGGAGCGAGCATCGTCAACCGCGCACGCCCCAGAAGCTCAGCCAGCCCTTCATCGCCTCCATGCCCGTCTGCGCCGGATTCCCTGCAAACGCGGTTTCGACGTCGCGCTCCAGCGCCTCCATCATGTCGCGCGCGTTTTCCACGCCCTGCATGTGCATGTCGATCACGCGCTTGTGCATGTCGAAACCGATGGCGATCAGTTCGAACATCAGGCCGCTTCCTTCGCCTTGACGGCGGCGGCAAGCCCCGCCGCCCATTTGGTGATGTCGCCTGCGCCCAGGCAGATAATCATGTCGTCCGCCTGGCAATCCGACGCGATCAGGCGGGCGAGATCGTCCGCGCCGTCGACCGTGGAAGCGGCCCGATGGCCCCGGCGCTTGAGCCCTTCGACCAGCGCGCCGCTGTCCACGCCCTCGATCGGCTGCTCGCCCGCCGGATAGACCGGCGCGGCATAGACGATGTCGGCATCGTTGAAGGCCTGCTGAAACTCGTCCATCAGGTCGCGCAGGCGAGTGAAGCGGTGCGGCTGGACCACGGCGATGACGCGGCCCTTCGCGCCCTCACGCGCGGCGGCAAGGACTGCGCGGATTTCGACGGGGTGATGGCCGTAATCGTCGATGACGGTCGCCACGCCCTGCCCCGCCGGGATTTCCCCGACCTTGGTGAAGCGTCGCTTCACACCGCCGAACTTCGCGAAACCGGTGCGGATGATCGCGTCGTCGATCCCCATTTGCAGCGCCACGCCGATGGCGGCCATGGCATTCAGAACATTATGGCGGCCGGGCATCGGCATTTCGATGCCCTCGATCCGGCGGACCGATCCGTCGCGCTCGCGAATCTGCACGTCGAAGCGGTTGCCGCCAGGAATGGGCTGCACATTCTCGCCGCGAATGTCGGCCTGCGCGGAGAAACCGTAGGTGACGATACGCCGGTCCTGCACGCGGGGCAGGATCGCCTGCACTTCCGGATGATCGAGGCAGAGCATCGCCGCGCCATAGAAGGGCACATTCTCGACGAACTCGACGAAGGCGTCCTTCACCTTGTCGAAGCTGCCATAATGATCGAGATGTTCCGGGTCGATATTGGTGACGACCGCCAGCGTGCCGTCGAGGCGCAGGAAGCTGCCGTCGCTTTCATCGGCCTCCACCACCATCCACTCGCTGTTGCCGAGGCGCGCGTTGGAACCGTAGCTGTTGAT
>JASGDV010000223.1:0-6017 GCA_049841255.1 Sphingobium sp. | reverse complement strand
GATGCCGGAATCGCCCGCAAGATGCAGGCCGTCGCCCGTGCCCTCGCCCTCCACGGCGGGGCCTCCGCCGGGCCTTTCGAAACGCTGCGCCGCTTGGGCGGACGAGAGATCGCAGCCATGGCAGGCGCGATTCTGGCGGCGCGGATGAACCATATTCCCGTTCTGCTGGACGGCTTCATCTGTTGCGCCGCCATCGCGCCGCTGGCAGCCGCCGTCCCCGCCATCACGGATCATTGCCTCGCGGCGCACTGTTCGGCGGAGACGGGCCATGTCCGCCTGCTGGAGCATCTGCGCCTTCGGCCCTTGCTCCATCTCGACATGCGGCTGGGGGAAGGATCGGGCGCGGCGGTCGCGGTGCAGATCGTGCGATGCGCTCTGGCGGCGCATGATGAAATGGCGACCTTTGCCGAGGCCGCGGTGGCGGGCGCGCTATGAGCGGCCTTCTGGTTCTGGGCGGGGCGCGATCCGGGAAAAGCCGCTACGCGCAGGCGCGGGCGGAGCAGGCGGGCGGCACGCTGGCGTTCGTCGCGACCGCCCAGGCCCATGATGCGGAGATGCAGGAGCGCATCGCCCGCCACCGCGCCGACCGGGACGACCGCTGGATCACGATCGAGGCGCCGCTGGACCTTGCCGGTGCCATCGCCGAAGCGGGACGGAAAGCCGATGCGGTTTTGGTCGATTGCCTGACGCTCTGGCTGTCCAACCTTCTGCTGGCGGAGAAGGATATAGCGAGCGCCGTCGCCGCGCTGGAACAGGCCATCCTTTCCTCGTCCATCCCCGTCATGCTGGTAGCGAACGAAGTCGGTCTCGGCATCGTCCCCGACAATGCGCTGGCGCGCCGCTTCCGGGACGAGGCGGGCTGGCTCAACCAGAAAATCGCCCTTGTCTGCGCCGAGGTCGTGCTGGTCACGGCGGGCCTTCCGATGGTCCTGAAATCGCCGCCTTCTCCATGACGCTGGCCGAAAGGAGGCGGATCAGGTCCGCCTGTCCCCGCGCGCCCGTCTTGCCATAGATGCGTTTGGAATAGTTGCGGGCCGTTTCGATGGTCAGTCCCAAGGCGTGTGCGGCCTCCTTTATGCTGGCGCCGTCCGCCATCCGCGCGGCGAATTTCGCCTCGCTGGGCGTCAGGCGGAACAGGTCGGACAGGATCGGCACGCGCTCCTCCTCTTGCTGTCCTTGCGGAAAGGCGCGGATGCGGATGAAGCATCGGGCGGCCGCGAACGCCCGCTCCGTCCCTTCCGGCGGCGGCATGACGAGCATCTGCATGGGCGGATCGTGCCACAGCCATCCGGCGCGCGGCGAAACCGGCTCCGCTCCCGCGACCGCTTCCTCCAACCGCTTTTCCGCTTCGGGGAGAAGGAAACGCAGCCGCCCGTCCGCCGCCCGTCCCATCATCCGCCCCTGCGCCACCAGCCGCGCGCTTTGCCCGTCGCCATCGAGCAGCCGGGCCTGCGCATCGACCAACAACCAGCCTCCGCCGAAAAGCGCCAATTCTCCCTCGGTCAAGGCGTTGCGGATTTTTTCCCGTTCCAACCGGCTCCATGTCCGCCCGGCGATGGACAGATGGGGCGCAAGACTGGCCAACAGAGCCGAATCGCTCGCGCTGAAATCCCCTTCCCCGCGAAAGACGGAGAGGCACAGATCGCTGGCTTCGGCCAGCCCGACCCGCATATGCCGCGCCGCAGGAGGCTGGGCTTCCCCCAGTTCCGCTCCGGAATAGACGCGTCCCGGCCGCATCCGGTCGCGGGGCGGTTCCGGTGGAATGCCATCGGGCGGCCAATTCCGGCTTAATACCTGTGCGGCGGGCCGCCAGACAGGCTCGCCAGGCGCGCGCAGCATGAGCTGGACGAAACTCCCTTCGATGCGCGCAAGCAGGCGGAACAGGAAGAGCCGCCACGGCTCCTCCTCCACCACGCCGCCATGGAGCGCGGTCAGCAGTTCATTCTCGTCCGTCCGGGTGAGGACCATGGATACCTCCCATATGGGAGGTGTGTTCGCGCAACCGATGCTTATGTCAAGCGTCCAGCCTTCCCATGAAGAAAGATGCCAGCCGATGACCAACGCTGCCGGACAACTGGATGCGACACGCCTCACCCACCTGCAACGGCTGGAAGCCGAAAGCATCCATATCATGCGCGAGGTCGTGGCCGAGGCGGAAAAGCCGGTCATGCTCTATTCGGTGGGCAAGGACAGCGCGGTCATGCTGCACCTCGCCAAAAAGGCGTTCTACCCTTCGCCCCCGCCCTTCCCGCTGCTGCATGTCGACACGACATGGAAGTTCCGCGCCATGTACGACCTGCGCGACAAGGCCGCGAAGGATGCGGGCATGGAACTGCTCGTCTACCACAACCCGGAGGCGAAGGAGCGCGGCATCAACCCCTTCGACCATGGTCCACTCCACACGGACATGTGGAAGACCGAAGGGCTGAAACAGGCGCTCGACCTCTACGGCTTCGACGCGGCTTTCGGCGGCGCGCGCCGCGACGAGGAGAAGAGCCGGGCGAAGGAGCGCATCCTCTCCTTCCGCACGGCCACCCATCGCTGGGACCCCAAGGCGCAGCGGCCCGAACTCTGGCACCTCTACAACGCCCGCAAGAACAAGGGCGAATCGATGCGCGTGTTCCCGATCAGCAACTGGACGGAACTCGACATCTGGCAATATATCCACCTCAACGACATTGAGATCGTGCCGCTCTATTTCTCCGCGCCGCGCCCGACGGTGGAGCGCGACGGCCTGCTCATCATGGTGGATGACGAGCGTTTTCCATTGAAGGACGGGGAGGAGCCGCAGATGCGCTCCATCCGCTTCCGCACATTGGGCTGCTATCCCCTGACCGGCGCGGTGGAGAGCGAGGCGGCGACGCTGCCGGAGGTCATCCAGGAAATGCTCCTCACTACCACCAGCGAGCGGCAGGGTCGCGTCATCGACAAGGACGGCGGCGACGCCAGCATGGAGAAGAAGAAGCAGGAGGGCTATTTCTGATGTCGGACATGCTGACCAACGATCCGGTCTACCGGACCGACGCCCTCATCGCCGAGGATATCGAAGCCTATCTGGACGTGCACCAGCACAAGACGATGCTGCGCTTCATCACCTGCGGTTCGGTGGACGACGGCAAATCGACGCTGATCGGGCGGCTGCTCTACGATTCGAAGATGATCTTCGAGGATCAGCTCGCCGCGCTGGAGGCCGACAGCAGGCGCGTCGGCACCCAGGGGCAGGAAATCGACTTCGCCCTGCTGGTGGACGGCCTCGCCGCCGAGCGCGAACAGGGCATCACCATCGATGTCGCCTATCGCTTCTTCGCCACCGAAAAGCGCAAGTTCATCGTCGCCGACACGCCCGGGCATGAGCAATATACGCGCAACATGGTGACGGGCGCGTCCACCGCCGACCTCGCCGTCATCCTGATCGACGCGCGCAAGGGCGTGCTGGTCCAGACGCGGCGGCACAGCTATCTCGCCCACCTGATCGGCATCCGCAACATCGTGCTGGCGGTGAACAAGATGGACCTGGTCGATTACGATCAGAGCGTGTTCGACGCGATCGTGAAGGACTATGCCGAATTCGCGAAGTCCATCGGGATAGAGAATTTCGTCGCCATGCCGATCTCCGGCATCCGGGGCGACAATATCACCACCCGCAGCGCCAACACCCCCTGGTATGGCGGCCCCACGCTGATGGAGCATCTGGAGACGGTGGAGGTCGATTCGACCGCCGACCTCGCCAAGCCCTTCCGCATGGCGGTGCAATGGGTCAATCGCCCGAACCTCGACTTCCGGGGCTTTTCCGGTCTCATCTCCACCGGCACGATCCGGCCGGGCGATGCCGTGCGCGTGCTGCCTTCAGGCAAGACCAGCACCGTCACCCGCATCGTGACGCTGGACGGCGACCTCGATCAGGCGGTGGCGGGCCAGTCCGTGACGCTCTGCTTCGCGGATGAGATCGACTGTTCGCGCGGCGACGTGATCGCCATCGCCGACGATCCGGTGCAGGCCGCCGACCAGTTCGAGGCCACCATCGTCTGGATGGACGAGAATGAACTGCTCCCCGGCCGCCCCTATTGGCTGAAGATCGGGACGCAGACCGTCACCGCCACCATCCAGCAGCCCAAATATCAGGTCAACGTCAACACGCTGGAGCATCTGGCGGCGAAAACGCTGGACCTCAATGCCATCGGCGTCGCGAATCTCTCGACCGACCGCTCCGTTCCTTTCGAACCCTATGCGCAGAATCGCGATCTGGGCGGCTTCATCCTGATCGACAAGATGACCAACGCCACCGTGGCGGCGGGCATGATCCACTTCTCGTTGCGCCGCGCGGACAATGTCCACTGGCAGGCGACCGACGTGACGCGCGAACATCATGCGCAGGTCAAGAACCAGAAGCCCGCCGTGCTCTGGCTCACCGGCCTGTCCGGCGCGGGCAAGTCCACCATCGCCAACATCGTCGAAAAGAAGCTGGCGCGGATGAACCGCCACACCTTCCTGCTGGACGGCGACAATGTGCGCCACGGCCTCAACAAGGATCTGGGCTTCACCGACGCCGACCGGGTGGAAAATATCCGCCGCGTGGGCGAGGTGGCGAAGCTGATGACCGACGCGGGCCTCATCGTCATCACCGCCTTCATCTCCCCCTTCCGGGCGGAGCGCGACATGGTGCGGCAGATGATGCAGCCGGGCGAGTTCGTCGAAATCCACATCGACACGCCGCTGGAGGAAGCGGAGAAGCGCGACGTCAAGGGCCTCTACAAGAAGGCGCGGTCCGGCCAGCTCAAGAACTTCACCGGCATCGACAGCCCCTATGAGCCGCCCGCCGACCCGGAAATCCGCATCGACACGACCAGCATGACGGCAGAGGAAGCGGCGGAGGAGATCGTGCGGCGCCTCATTCCCTGACGACGCCTGACAATCCTTGAAGAGCGGCCGTTCTCCTGCGAAGGGAGCGCGTCCGCTCTTTCGTTTCTGTCATGGGGAATGCCGATGCCCGCCTGTGAGATGATCGCGAATCGCCGCGTCCTCTTCGTGATGGCGGTAGAGCCCGAATATGGCCCGCATCTGCGCCAGCGCTTCACGCCACTGATGACCGGCGTCGGCCCGGTGGAGGCGGCCATGGCGACGGGCATCGCCCTGCATCAGCTCGACCGGCAGGGGACGCTGCCCGATCTCGTCCTTTCGCTCGGATCGGCGGGTTCGCGCATTTGCGCGCTGGGCGAGGTTTATCAGATCGCCAGCGTATCCTGGCGGGATATGGATGCATCCCGGCTCGGCGTGCCCAAGGGAGTGACGCCGTTTCTCGACCATCCCGTCGACCTGCCGCTGACCACGCCGCTGTCCTTGCCCATGGCGCGCCTCTCCACCGGCGCGAATGTCGTCGGCGGAGAGGAATATGCCGCCATCGACGCGGACATGGTGGACATGGAAACCTTCGCCATCGCGCGAGCCTGCCAGCGATTCGACGTGCCGCTGATGGGGCTGCGCGGCGTATCCGACGGGCCGGGCGAGTTGAACCATGTATCCGGCTGGCGGGAACTGCTCTCACTGCTGGACGAGCGCCTCGCCGCTGCGGTGGACCTGCTACCGGATGCCCTCAGCGCGCAGGAATGAGAGGGCAGGCCCAAGCGACGTATATTTCTGCAAAATTCACGGCCTTGCGATGGCTGGTTTCGACCATTTCTGGACACTCGGTCTTCCGTCCCTCACGCCCAAATAAGGAAATCCACAAAGGCAAATAGGGCTATCCAGACAAGAACCAAGGCGTAGAAAGCGACGCCACTTTCTGATCTACTTATCTGAGTCGCCGCTCCGCCTGCAATCGGCATGCGGATAGTCTGACCGCGAAATAGCATAACTGCGACAACAGCAATCTGGGCGATAGCTACAGCGGCAAAAAGTAGGTTCATGCGTTCATCATAGCGTGGTGGCAGACAGGTCGGCAATGTCAGCTATCAGCCGACTTTGGCTGGAGAGCAGACAGTCCGCCTTCCACCCCTAACCGCCTCTCACACCGGGGTTTG
>JASGDV010000222.1:0-13562 GCA_049841255.1 Sphingobium sp. | reverse complement strand
CGCACATTCTGGCCGGAAATCCCCCCCCCCGCCGCCCGTGAGTGGCGGCCTTTCGCCGCGCACCCTGCGCCGGATACTGGATATGATCGAGGATCGATTGGGCGATCCTCTCACCCTCCGGTCTTTTGCCGACGATAGCGGATTGAGCGTTCGCCACCTGATGCGCGCGTTCAAGGCCAGCCCCGGCAAGAGCCTTCATGTCTATCTCACGGAGGAACGAATCCGCCGCGCGCAAAGGCTGCTCGCGGACCCCGACATGCCCATCGCGCAGATCGCCTATGCCACCGGGTTCAGTATATGAACCGGCATTTCGGCAGGCTGGTCGGCATGATGCCGGGGCGGTTCCGAAGGGCTGTCTTGTAAGGCTGGAAAGGACGGATTTGCGCGTGGAGACAGAAAAGGCAGGGAAAGCAAGATAAAGCGAAGTTCCTTCGCCCGGCCATTTTGGCCTAAACTATTGTCTGCACATCATTATTCAGGGGGATGGTAAGTCTCCCGATTCGCGGAAAGGGAGATTGTCCTATCTCCACCGCCTTCGTTTCCCTCGGCTGTCCGTCATTCCTTGGGGAGATACTTGCCGGAGCGCCGCGCTTTCCCGACATTCCCCTTATGCTACAGGATCATGACCCGTTCGAGTTGATAATGGGCCGTCCCCGTTCGGGCGGGGGTGAGGTGACGGCTTCGCGCGCGTCGGTCCTGCGCGGCGTGGCGCGGGCGGGCGGCAATCCGCGCCGGTTGCGGAGCGCGGTGCCGGTTGCGGCGAAGGTCGCCCGCACGGGCCGCTTCAATGCACGCGGGCGCGGCGCGAAGATCGCCGCCACCTTCCCCCGCACCTCCGGCTGGTCGATCCAGCACGGCACCGGGCTCCGCGTCCGGCCCCGGCGCGTGACCGTCAAGGCGCGTATCGTCAAGCTGGCGGGCAAGACCAAGGCTGTCAGCGCGCATCTGTCCTATCTGGAACGCGATGGCGTCACCCGCGAGGGCGAACCGGGATGGCTCTATTCCACCTTCACCGACGAGGCCGACCGGCAAGCCTTCATCGAGCGCGGCGCGGGCGACCGTCACCAGTTCCGGTTCATCCTCTCCCCGGAGGACGGCGCGGCGTATCAGGATTTGAAGCCCTTTACCCGTGACGTGATGGTGCAGATGGAACGGGACTTGGGGACCACGCTCGATTGGGTCGCGGTCGATCACCACGATACCGGCCATCCCCATGTGCATGTCGTGCTGCGCGGCGTCACGGAGGACGGCAAGACCCTGAACATCGCGGGCGACTATATCGCCCACGGCATTCGCCATCGCGCCAGCGAGATTGTCACCCGTGACCTTGGCCCGCAAACCGAGCGCGAGGTGGAGCAGCAATTGAGCCGCGAGGTCGAGGCCGAGCGGTTCACGCGGCTGGACCGGACCTTGATCGCGCGCGAACAGGGCGGGCTTGTCGATCTTCGCATGGACAATGCGGCGGACGCTTTCGGGCGGTCGCATCATCAGTTGCTCATTGCCCGCGCCCGCCAGCTCGAACGGATGGGGCTGGCCGAGCGCAGGGAACCGCTGCAATGGGCATTGTCGGCCCATACCGAAACCACGCTTCGCGCGATGGGCGAGCGCGGCGATATCATCAAGACGTTGCACCGGGCGATGACCGAAGCGAAGATGGAACGCTCGCCGTCGCTTTATGCCATCCATGATCGCAAGCAGTCCGCGCCGCCGATCGTCGGCCGGGTGATCGCGCGGGGCATGGCCGACGAGATCGGGGACCGGCGTTATCTCATCATCGACGGCATCGACGGGCGCAGCCATTATGTCGATATCGGGGAAGCGGACGGCAGTTTCCGCAAGGGAAGTGTGGTCCGTCTTTCCAACGTCTCTACCGAGCCGCGCGCGATGGACCGCACCGTGGCCGAAATCGCTGCCGCCAACGGCGGGCGCTACAGCATCGACATTCACATGCGCCACGATCGCAACGCCATGCAGACCTTTGCCGAGAAGCATGTCCGGCGTCTGGAAGCGATCCGCCGCGCAACGGGCGGTGTGGACCGTGAGGCGGACGGGACATGGATCATCGCGCCCGATCATCTGGACAAGGTGCGGGCCTATGAGGAACAGCGCGCCCAGCGCCAGCCGGTGATTGCCGAAACGCTCTCGCCCATCGCCCTGCATCGCCAGATCGCGGCCGACGCGCCGACTTGGCTGGACCGGCAGATCGCGGGCGAGGATCGTCCCGGCCCGTCCGCGCATGGGTTCGGGCGCGAGGTCCGCGATGCCATCGCCTTACGGAGGCGATAGCTGCTGGAACAGGATTTGGCAACACAGGAGGGGCAGGCCATCGTCGCCCGCGCCACTATGCTTGCCACCCTGAAACGGCGGGAACTGAACCGGGTGGCGGGCCAGCTATCGGGGGAATTGGGTTTGTCCTACGCCGAAGCCATTCCCGGCGAGCGGATCGAGGGGAAAGTCGTTCGCCCCGTCGAGCTTGCTTCCGGGCGGTATGCGCTGATCGAGAAGAGCCGGGAGTTCACGCTTGTGCCGTGGCGGCCCATGCTGGAACGCGCCATCGGCAAGCACGTCTCCGGCATCATGCGCGAGGGAACCGCCATCGACTGGACCATAGGCCGATCGCGCGGGCTGGGGATTTAAGGATATTGCGGGACCATGCGGGATGGTCAGGGGTATCGGCTCCGGCTCCCCTCCCGTGCGATCCTTGCGGCTTCCACGGCACGGCCGAACAGTGCGACTCGGACAGCGAACGCAGGCCGGATTTGCTCCGCCATCCCCGTCCAACCGCCAACAGGAGCGGGTGAAAATGTATCCAGAGTGTAGTAGAGCGCATGTTAGGGGGATAACACCCTTGTTCCTGCCCGTGCGATCATGGCCGCTCCCATGCGAGACAAGGAGCGCGCCATGATCCGGGGCAAGACCCGTCACCAGCTATTCCTGCCCGACGAGATGAGCAAACGTCTCACCGCGATGGCCAAAAGCCAGAAACGGGCGCGCTCCGATCTGCTGCTTGAGATGGTGGAAACCTATCTCAACCGCCGCGCGGCCAACGACGCCGACAGCATCGACAGGAAGCTCTCCCGCATCGCCCGTGCGGTCGAGGGCAACCGCGAAACCTTCTTCATCAGCCACAGCCTGCAACGCCTGGTGCGCTTCTATCTGATCTATGCCGCCATGCAGCCCCGCCCCGGCGAGGAAACCATCGCAGCGGGCGAGAAAGCCTATCGCCAGTTCATCGACGCCATCACCCGCACGCTCGCCCAAGGCGCGGCCAACGACAATCAGGCCCACGGCGCGGAGGATGGGCAGGACGGGCCGGGAGGGAAGCAGGAGCTATGACCGGCAAGCGGCGCGCCCCTCCGGCCGATACCCGCCCGGTCGCGGCCAACGACAACCTTCCGCCCATCAGCAAGGAAGCGCAGGCCGCGCTTGATCGCATTGCGCGTGCCATAGGGCGGCACATCGCGCGGGAGTTGATGGGAGTGCAGCAGGCCGCGAACAATAATGAGTGAGCCGGCGCTGGACAGCGGGGTGTGAATAGCATATGTTACAGCATATGCTAATGGAGAAGGCTATGAATGCCGAGCGTCATGTCAGGCTGTTCAGGAACGGACGGAATCAGGCCGTCAGGATACCGCACGAGTTCGCTCTTCCGGGCAAGGAAGCGATCATGCGCAAGGAGGGCGGAAAGCTCATCATCGAGCTGGCGCCCTCCAAATCGCTTCTGGCGCTGCTGGCGACATTGAAGCCGATCGAAGAGGATTTCGGCGTGGTGGATGATCTGCCTGCGGAAGCCGTCGATCTGTGACCCGCTATCTTCTCGATACCAACATCCTGTCGGACATTATCCGCAACCCGGCAGGGCACGTGGTTCAGCATCTTGCCGAGGTTGGCGAAGAGGCTGTCTGCACCAGCATCATCGTTGCCGCCGAGCTTCGCTTCGGAGCGAAGAAGCGTGGTTCGCAGCGATTGACGCGGCAGATGGAGCGTGTCCTCGACACGCTGGAAATCCTGCCGTTCGATGAGCCAGCCGACGACGCCTACGGGACGTTGCGGACCCGGCTGGAAGCTGCGGGAACGCCGATCGGGGCAAATGACATGCTGATCGCCGCGCACGGCCTTGACCTTGGCTGCACGGTCGTCACAGACAATGAGCGCGAGTTTTCGCGCGTCGAGGGGCTGACCATAGAAAACTGGCTACGGCCTGATTGAAGGAGACTCCCTCCATGACCCGCGTTGCCCTCTATGCCCGCTATTCGACCGACATGCAGAGTTCGGCGTCGATCGAGGATCAGTTCCGCATCTGCCGGGAGTGGGCGGAGAGCGAAGGCTGGCGGATCGTAGGCAGCTACGAGGATGCCGCCATATCGGGCGCGAGCGTGATCCTGCGTCCGGGCTCCAGACCCTCTTGCAGTACGCGCAGGCGGGCTGCTTCGATATCCTGCTGGCCGAGGCGCTGGACCGCGTGTCGCGCGATCAGGCGGACGTGGCGACCCTCGACGAGCTTGAGCGGAAAAAGGTTGAGCTTATCGAACACATCGACGCCGCGCCCGCCGATGTGCCGGAGATTCATCCCAACATCGCGGGAATCTACCGTCGCAAGGTCGAGCGATTCAACCGCATCGTGGACGATCCCGCGTTACGCGCCGAAGCTGCGGAGGACACCCCAATCACCGTTTAGCGTAGTGCTATGGCGAAAACGTAGTGCTCATCGCTATCGGTCGTGGCCCGCCATCTATTCCATGCCAGGCAACTGACGACGCCATGCGCGGGGTCCGGTCGCCCGGACCCCTGTCGCTCTCAGAAGGCCGCTGTCAGCGAGAAGACGACCCGTCCGCGCGCGATGGACGATCCGTCCGCGTCGGAGAAGTTCGGGCGGATGTAATTTTCCTCCGCCCGCGCGATGTCGGTGTCGACATAGGCGATGCCGGCGGTCAGCGGCGTGCCCGGAATGGCCACGTCCGCGCCCACCATCCAGTCGAGATATTTGCCGGTCGGCGCAAGGCTGGTGCCGTTGGGGCCAAGGCCCGAATTGCCCTTCGACCAGCCGATATGGGCCTTGAGCGTCACCGGCGTTTCGGGGATCGATCCGCTGACGTCGCCCCAGACGTAGAAATTGTCGTTCTTCTTGCCCGGATTGTCCGGCAGGACCGATGCCGCGCTGTTGTAGACCTTGCCCAGCGCCTTCTGCTTGGGCGCATAGGCGACGCCGACCAGAGCGGAGACCGGACCCACGTCGCCCGACAATTTGATATAGGGTTCGGCGAAGTCGGTCGTGTCCGCGCCGCTGGGATACATATACCAGGTAAGGCCGACATCCAGCGTCGCGCCGCCCAGCGGGATAGCATAGCCCGCGAACAGGTCCAGTTCCATGTTGGAGCCGCCGAACGTGCCCCAGCCCGACAGGCTGGACCCCCAGGTTCCGGCATAGAGGCCGCTTTCATGGGTCAGCGTGACGCCGCCCTGCACGGCCATGCCCTTGTCGCTTTGCGACACGCCGCGGAAGCGATAGTCCGAGACGAGCGCCACGCTGCCGGAAACGGTGACGGGGGCCGCGGGCTCTTCCTGCGCGAGGGCGGGCATGGTTGGCATCAGCGCGAGGGCGGCACAGACGATCTGGTATTTTTTCATGAACATTCCCCTTTACGAAAGAATGTTCCATCCTGCTTCCGCCGCCCGAAAATCTCTTTAGTCAGCGCCTTCGGTGCGTGCGGACAAACACAGGGCTATGCCTCCCGGCGCGTCATGGAAACGCATTTTGTGCAAGTGCGAAATGCGGTGCGAAAAGCGTGTTGTGAAGAACACGGTTTCTTTCCCGATCGATAATATGTGTTTCTCTTATGTTGCTGAATGGAATCGCGTCGGTCAACGCCGGTCCATGGTCGCGCTGAACATATAGCCGACGCCCCGCACCGTCGCGATCGGCGCGGCGCGTGAGGGATGGTCGAGCTTGCGCCGCAGGCGGCTGACCAGCACGTCCACGCTGCGGACGGACGATGTCCTTTCGCGCTTTCCGTCCAGTTCCAGCAACCGCGCGCGGGGGATGATCGAGCGGGCATTGTCCAGAAACAAGGAGAGCAGGGCAAATTCCGCTGCCGTGAAATCGACGGGAACGCCGTCCGGATCGAACACCTCGCGGCGCGCGAAGTTGACGACCCATCCGTCGAAATGCGCTTCGGTCTGGCGACGCTGGCCCAACAGGCGCGCGCTTTTGCTGCGCCGCAATACAGCGCGCAGGCGCGCGGCCACTTCCCGCATCGAATAAGGCTTGGCGATGAAATCGTCCGCGCCCAATTCCAGCCCTACGATCCGGTCGACCTCCGTGCTGTGCGCGCCGGCCAGGATGACCGGCACGTCGCTATTCGCCCTTATACCGCCGCACAGGTCGCTGCCGTCCGCGCCGCGCAAGCCCGCATCCAGCACCAGGGCATCGACCGGCTCCATCGCGATCGCGTCCCGGATGCCGTTTTCGGAAGAGGCAGGCAGCGCGCGGAACCCGCTCCGCTCCAGGAAGGCGCACAGATCCTGACGCAATTCCCGTTGCTGTTCGGCGACAAGGACCAGCGGATGGTTCATCCGGCCCCCACGGATGGAAGGCGGGGATGGAGCGAGGCGGCATCCGGCGCCATGGCCAAGGACATGGAGGCTTCTCCCTACTCGCGGCGGCATGCCGGGCGGGTTCAGCCTCTAGCCTTGTCACATGTCTGTCAGATATGCGGGAGGTAACAAAATATTGCTGACGCGGCGTGGAGCATGGCGTCTCTCACCCCCGTCACTGGCGCCAGCGGCAGAAATCGTCCTGCATCGCCCGGTCGAGGATCGCCCGGCCATCGCTGAACGCCGGACTGTCCGGCCCGATGACGCCCATCGCCATGTCCGGCAATTGGGTCTGCGGCACGAAGGCGATGGGGCAGGCGACCGGCACCAGTTGCGATCCCGCGCCGACCTGCAAGGTGGTCAGCAGCCCGAACATCCGCCCCTCCCGCGTCGGGCGGCCCAGGATGATGAGCCGGTGCTGCCCCTGCTCGTTGGTCGAAAGATAGATATGTCCCGACAGATTGGGCATCGACACATGCCCCGACTGGGCGAAGGCCCCGTCCGCCCGGTCCGCCTCCGCGAAGCGCAGATAGCCCGCCGCCTCGTCCCATGCGACCCGCGTCCGATAGGCGATGACCGCGCCCGGCGTGCCGAAACTGGCCCGCAGCGTCACATAATCCTGCTCGATCCAGCGGATCGCCGCGCGACTGTAGGCGCCCATATGATCGGGCGCCAGATCGCGTCCCGTGCCCGGATCGCCACCATTCCCGCCGCGCAACGCCGTGCCCAGCGCCTCCTCGATCCGCACCACCGTCGCCAGGGTGAAGGGACGGCTGCCCGACAGCGCCTTTTCCAGCGTCGACAGGCTGATCCGCGCCATGTCCGCCAGCGCCTGCCGCGACATGCGCCGCCGCGCCAGTTCTTCGCGCAGCCTTTCGGCAAATCCCTCGTCCGCTTCCGGCTGCATCGACTTCCCCCATAAAGACCGGACAATTCCGCACAAAACCGCACAATCCGTCAAGCCCCTTCGCGCGCGCCGGACATCTCCGCCCGCTCCGGCAAGAAACGGCATGGCTTGCCGATGGTTGTCCGGCATGGCGCGCGCCTAGTGGAAAGGCTCCACTTTTCATGGAGTCCGCCATGCCCATTTGCCTCTTTCCCCGCCGGTCGCGCAGCCGTCTGGCGCTCGGCCTCTCGCTGCTTCTGGGCCTTGTCGCCCTCATCTTCCTGACGAGTCGCCTCACCGCCGCCGAACCGGCCGCCGATCCCGATGCCATCGGCAGCGGCACGCTGATGCTGCAAGGGAAAGGGGTCGCCACCGCCATGCCCGCCATGCGGCTGGGCACCGACATGGACGTGACCGTCAGCGGCCAGACCGCCCGCGTGCGCGTGACGCAGGCGTTCCGCAACAGCGGCAATCAGTGGATGGAGGCGACCTATCTCTATCCGCTCCCCGAGGAAGGCGCGGTCGACAGCCTGAAGATGGTGGTCGGCCAGCGCGTCATCATCGGCCATATCAAGCGCCGGGAGGAAGCCCGCGCCATCTACGAAAAGGCCCGCGACGAAGGGAAGAAGGCGGGTCTCGTCGAATCCGAGCGGCCCAATCTGTTCCGCAACAGCGTCGCCAATGTGGGGCCGGGCGAGACGGTGCTGATCTCCATCGAATATCAGGCTCCCGTCCGCCAGTTGGGCGGCGAGTTCGCGCTGCGCCTGCCGCTGGTCGCGGGGCCGCGCTACACGCCGGCACAGACCCCCGCCGCCGATGCGCAGGCCGTGACCGCGCCCCTCGCGCATCCCGCGCTGGGTAAGGATCTGAACCCCGTTTCGATCACCGTCCGCCTCGCCCCCGGCTTCAAGCCCGCCAATCTCATCAGCCCCTATCACCGCATCGCGGTCGAGCAGGACGGCGAGCAGAACCGCACCATCCGCCTCGCCGACGGCGAAGTCCCCGCCGACCGCGACTTCGAGCTGCGCTGGCGCTCGGCCAGCGCCGATCCCGCCATCGGCCTGTTCCGTCAGACCCTGAACGGCGAAGATTATCTGATGGCCGCCATCACCCCGCCGATGCAGGAGCCCAAACGCGCCGCGCCTCCCCGCGAAATGGTCTTCGTCATCGACAATAGCGGCTCCATGGGCGGCCAGTCGATGGATGCGGCCAAGGACAGCCTGCTCTATGCGCTCGGCACGCTGCGCCCGCAGGACCGCTTCAACATCATCCGCTTCGACGACACGATGACGCGCCTGTTCGACGACAGCGTCCCCGCCACGGCGGAGCAGATCGCGCTGGCCCGCCGCTTCACCGAGGGGCTGGAGGCCAATGGCGGCACCGAAATGCTGCCCGCGCTGCAATCGGCCCTGATCGACAGCCGTCCCGCCGACACGCAGGGCGTCCGCCAGATCGTCTTCCTGACCGATGGCGACATCTCCAACGAGAAGGAGATGATGGCCGCCATCGCCGCGAAGGCAGGCCGCAGCCGCATCTTCATGGTCGGCATCGGCTCCGCGCCCAACCAGTATCTGATGCGCCGCATGGCCGAGGCGGGCCGGGGCACCTTCACCAATGTCGGCACCGGCGAGGAAGTCGCCGCGAAGATGACGGCGCTGCTCGACCGCCTCGCCAGCCCCGCCGTCCGCGATCTCAAGGTCAGCGTCGAAGGCGCCAGCCTCGACCTGACTCCGCGCAAGCTGCCCGACCTCTATGCGGGCGAACCGCTGGTCCTGCTGGGCCGGGAGAAGCTGATCGGGGGCAAGGCGCCGGGCGGAAAGCTGACCATCACCGGCATGATCGGCGACAAGCCCTGGTCGCAGACCGTGGACCTGCGCGACGCCGCCGACAGCCCCGCCGTCGCGAAGCTCTGGGCCAATCGCCGCATCGCCGATGTCGAAGCCGCCCGCTGGGCCGATGAGACGGACGACGCCACCGCCGACGAAGCCATCGCGCAACTCGGCCTCGCTTACTCCATCGTCACCAGCCAGACGAGCCTTGTCGCGGTGGACGAAACCCCGGCCCGGTCCGAAGGCGCGAGCCTGACGCGGGAGGAGCTGCCGCTGCTGCTGCCCGCTGGCTGGGATTTCGATATCCTCTTCGGCGGACAGGCCGCAGGGACCGCGAAGGGCGGCGACATGCAGCCCGCCGAACAGGCGCAGGCCATGGACCTGCCCCAGACCGCCACCGGCTATTGGGGCATGATCGCCGGGGGCATGGCCCTGCTGCTCATCGGCCTTGCAGGGCTTGGCATCCAGCGCCGGAAGGTCCGCGCATGATCGCCGCCGTCGCGATGAAAGGGGGACGCGCCTTCGGGCGCGTCCTCCCCACGATCCTCCTGACCGCGCTCTGCCTGCTGGGCCTGACCCTGATGGCGAGGGGCGCAATCATCCCGGTCAAGGCGTGGGCCGCGCAAATCCTGCTGGACCGCGCCTTCGACCAAAGCCTTGCCCGCCACCAGCCGGTCAAGCCATGGCCCTGGGCCGACACCGCCCCTGCCGCCCGCATCGCCGTGCCGCGTCTGGGCGTCAGCCAGGTCGTGCTGTCGGGCGGATCGGGGCAGGCCATGGCGTTCGGCCCGACGGTCATGCCCGGCAAGCCGCCGGTCACGATCATGGCCGCCCACCGTGACACCCATTTCGCTTTCCTCAAGTCCCTGCGTCCCGGCGACCGGGTGGAGGTGCAGTCCATCCATGGGAAGGTCGACCGCTATGAGGTGACGGGCACCGGCATCGTCCGCTGGGACCGCTTCGCCTATCCGGCCCATCCAGCGCGGCCGCTGCTGGCGCTCACCACCTGCTATCCGTTCGACGCGGTCGAACATGGCCCGCTCCGCTATGTCGTCTGGGCGCAGCGCACGACGCTTTAGAGACTGTTCCGTTTAAGTGCATTCGTGCTCCTGCGAAGGCAGGAGCCCAGTCGCGCCGCTCGATCTGGCCTGCCTTCGCAGCAGGAGCAAGGCGCGCTTCCAACTGATCAGGACAGACTCCAGGGAGAGCGGGAAAGCGCCTTGGTTTCGTCCCCGTCACGGGAACTGTTCGACATGATGCGGCGTTCTTTTTTCCGGAAAGGCGCGGGGGCTGGACAGGCCCCGACAACAGAAGCGCCACGGGTCGTCATCGTGCCGAAAAGCCAGGGGACAACTGCCATGCCGAAACCGGACATCTCACCCAGCAGCACCAACGCGCTCCATCATCATGCGCCCGGAGCCGGACAACCGGCGCCCGAAACCGCCATCGGAGCGGGCGGCGAATTGCATCAGAACATGCCCGCCGGGGCGGATCACAAGGACGTAACCGCCCATCTCACGGACAATTTCGGTCATCGCATCGCCGACAACCAGAACAGCCTGCGCGCCGGGGAACGCGGTCCCACGCTGCTGGAGGATTTCGTCCTCCGCGAGAAGATCTTCCACTTCGACCATGAACGCATCCCCGAACGCATCGTCCATGCGCGCGGATCGGGCGCGCATGGCGTGTTCGAATGCACGAAGGCCATTCCCGAACTGACCAGGGCGTCGATCTTCCAGAAGCAGGGCAATAGCTGCCCGGTGTTCGTCCGCTTCTCGACCGTGGCGGGCGGCGCGGGGTCGATCGACACGCCGCGCGACGTGCGCGGCTTTGCGGTCAAGCTCTATACCGACAGCGGCAACTGGGACCTTGTCGGCAACAATATCCCGGTCTTCTTCATCCAGGACGCGATGAAGTTCCCCGACCTCGTCCATAGCGTGAAGATGGAGGCGGATCGCGGCTATCCGCAGGCGGCGTCGGCGCACGACACTTTCTGGGACTTCATCGGCCTGATGCCCGAATCGATGCACATGATCATGTGGGCCATGTCGGACCGGGCGATCCCGCGCTCGCTCCGGATGATGGAGGGGTTCGGCGTCCATACGTTCCGCTTCGTCAACGCGAAGGGGGAGGGGCGCTTCGTCAAGTTCCACTGGAAGCCTGCGCTCGGCATCGAATCGACCTGCTGGGACGAAGCGGTGAAGATCGCGGGCGCGGACCCCGATTTCCACCGCCGCGACCTGTTCGAGGCGATTGACGCGGGCGACTATCCGCAATGGGATCTGGGCGTGCAGGTGTTCGACGAAACATGGGCGGCGAAACAGCCCTTTGACGTGCTAGACGCCACCAAGCTGATCCCGGAGGAGGAGATTCCGGTCCAGATCATCGGCCGCATGACGCTCAACCGCAACGTCGACAATTTCTTCGCCGAGACGGAGCAGGCCGCTTTCTTGCCCAGCAACGTCATCCCCGGCATCGACTTCACCAACGATCCGCTGTTGCAGGGGCGGCTCTTCTCCTATCTCGACACGCAGAAGTCGCGGCTGGGGACCACCAACTTCCACCAGATTCCGATCAACGCGCCTAAATGCCCGTTCCATAATTTCCAGCGCGACGGGATGATGCAGACGCTGGTGCCCACCGGCCGCGCCAATTACGAACCGAACAGCCTCGCCGAAGCGGGCGAGCAGGGCGGCCCGCGCGCCTGCCCGGAAACCGGCTTCACCTCCTTCCCGATCAATGACGAGCGCAATGACCCATCGGAAAAGCTGCGGGTGCGGGCGGAACTGTTCGCGGATCACTACAGTCAGGCCCGCCTTTTCTACCGCTCGCAGACGGAGAATGAGCAGGCGCATATCGCGTCGGCCATCGTGTTCGAACTGTCCAAGGTGCAACTGGAGCATGTCCGCGTCCGCCTCGTCTCGCGGCTGCGCAACATCGACGAGGCGCTGGCGAAGCGCGTCGCCGCCGGGCTCGCCATCGCCCTCCCGGACAAGGCGAAGGCCGCGAAGGAGCCCATCGACATGAAACCGTCCGACGCTCTGTCGATCCAGAAGCAGGCGAAGCAGACGCTCAAGGGCCGCAAGGTCGGCATCCTCTTCGCGGAAGGATCGGACAAGGCGGCCATCGACACGCTCAAGGGAGAGATCGAGAAGGCGGGCGGCACCCCCTTCCTCGTCGCGCCCAAGGTCGGCGGCATCAAGGTCAAGGGCGGCACGCTCAAGGCCGACGGCCAGCTTGCCGGGTCGCCCTCCGTCCTGTTCGACGCCATCGCCTCGATCCTGATGCCCGATCAGGCGGCGAAGCTGGCGAAGGAAGGCGCGGCGGTGCAATGGTTCATGGACGCCTACGGCCATTGCAAGACCATCGCGCATTGCAAGGGCACGCAGATATTGCTCGACAAGGCCCATGTCGAGCCCGGCGAAGGCGTCGTTCCCATCGAGGATTTCATGAAAACCGGCGTGAAGCGGCACTGGGCGCGCGAGCCCAAGGTGCGCGATCTGGCATGAGAGTAGGATGACATGGCGACACAGGCAATCGGCACCGGCACCGCGCGGCGCAAATCTCCGCAAACCGCAAAGGCGCAGGCCATCGCGAGAGCGAAGGCGCTGGCCCCGGACATCGCCGCCCGTATCGGCAGCACCCCCAGGACGAAGTTCCGCGGCGACGCGGACGTGTTCGGTCGTCTGGTCGAGGATCATGACCGTCACCGCGCCCTGCTCGCGATGATCGAGGAGACGGAGGGCAAGTCGCCCGACCGCGAAATGCTGTTCGAGGAACTGGTGAAGGAGTTGAAGGCCCATGCGGCGGCGGAGGAGCAGGCGCTCTGGTCGGCCGTGCTGCGCGATCCCGAAACCACCGACTTCGCCCGCCACGCCGTCGCCGAGCATAAGGAGATAGACGACATGCTGGCCGACCTCGCCGCGCGCGACATGGCCTCATCGGGCTGGCTGCGGCGCTTCGCGGGATTGAAGGAGGAATATCTCCACCATATCCGCGAAGAGGAGCAGGAGCAGTTCGTCGCGGCGGAAAAGCATCTGGCACCATCCGACCTGCGCCATATGCGCCGCGTATTCAACCGCCGCAAAAAGGAAGAGAAGGCCGCCGCCAGGGTGGAGAAAAAGATCAAGCTGAAAGATTAGGGGCTGGGAAAGATTAGGGGCTGAGACTGTCCCGTTGCATGGACTCGTGCTCCTGCGCAGGCAGGAGCCCAGGGTTCCGGGCACCGCACTTCGGACTCTGGGCTCCTGCCT
>JASGDV010000221.1:0-4897 GCA_049841255.1 Sphingobium sp. | reverse complement strand
GATCTGATGATCAAGCAGGCGGCATGAACGACAACCAGGATTAGCTTAACTTAGTCGCCAAACTGTCCAAGAAGGCGGCACCACCTCACTTACGCCCTTTGGGAATCCTGAATGTCGATCGGTCCTAGAGCCGCTATCAGCGATAGAAGATGTGGTTGTCGATCGCCGCCATCTTGGTCTTGCCCCAGCCCGGCGAGACGCGGCGGGCGTGGAAGAACAGCGCGCCTTCTGCCTTGCTGTCCCAGCTGTCGGCCATGGCGATCTGGGCGATGGCGACGGCTTCGCGCCAGCTTTCGCCGCCCATGCGGATCGGCGGCATCGACCCGCTGCGCACGAAGCTGAACTGGCTGGGCTGATAGACCACGCCGCACAGGCTGTCGGCGAAGCGGCCGGATTTCGCACGGTTGATGATGACGCGCGCGACGGCCAACTGGCCTTCCAGGCTTTCGCCCTTGGATTCGAAATAGACGGCGCCCGCGAGGCACTTCATGTCGCCGTCCAGCTCTTCGGGAGCGCCATGCGCATCGACCAGAGCGGCCAGGCTGTCGGCCTTCACGGAACCATCGGAGGAAGAGAGTGTTTCATCGGTAGCCAGCGGCTGCGCGACTTCGCGCGGCGCGGCAAAAATGACGGCGGGCTTTTGACCGGCCGCAGGCGCTGCTTTCAGCGCGGAATCCGTGGGAAGCATCCCTACGGACGGGATTGTCTCATTGGCGGAGGACATATCCGACGCCGTGACCGCAGCGGCGGTGGACAGCGCAAATGCCGCAACGATCGCGGCCTTCAGACGAAAACTCATTATATCTCAAAAACATGCGGTTCTTGGCCTGAAACGTCTGATTAAACCGATATTCTTCGACGTCCGGCCGCCCCCCGTCTGCGTGTTTACCCTGTCCGTCCCCCTTGACGGGCCTGGCAACCTGCGCGTTCAACAAGCGTCGGGGGCCTGTGCCCGCGCGCGGAAGCTTAGTCAATCATGAACAGATCGTTTCAGCGGCGAATCGTTCCGCATCCGCGATATCAAGTTCGATTATCCACAGGTCGGGGTCGGCGCGGCGGCGGCGCTCAATATATTGTGCGAGTGCTTCCAGTCCCTTCTCGGGAGTCGGGCCGCAGGGAGTGAGTCGATAGCCGCCCTCATAATCGGGAATCCGCTCGAACAGGCCTGTTTCCTGCCCTTTTTCCAGCGTCTGGACCAGGATCACGCCGCTGCTTTCATCGCCCTTCACCAGCACCGTGGCGAAGCCGCCCGCAGCCGCGGCCCGCCGCACCAGCACGCCGATCAGCAGCGCGCTGGTCAGCCGGTCAGCCGCCATAGCCCGGCAGCGAAGACAATGGATATTGCGACCGCATGAAAGTGCCAGTGCCCCGGCCCACTTCCTCGCCCTCCGAATCGATGAGGCTGGCTTCGGCGACATAGACGCGCCGCTTGCCGCTGATCCAGCGGCCCTCGGCCCGGATGCGCCCCGGATGAATCGGGCGGGTGAAAAGCAGGTTGAAGGCCGTGGTCAGCAGGAAACGGTCGCTCACCAGACTGTTGGCGGCGTAGAAGGCCGCATCGTCCAGCATCTTGAAATAGAGCGTGCCATGGATCGCGCCCGCCGCGTGGAAATGCCCTTCCTCGGCATCGAATTCGATGACGGACCGCCCCGCTTCCGGGATTTGGAGGTCCGAACGGAACATCCGGTTGATCGGCGCGGAACGATAGAGATTCTCCAGCGCCCGGAAATGCGCGGCTTCGCCGCTGGCGCCGGAAATCGGATCAGGCCGCGTCACGCGCCTCGCCGCCAGCCAGCAGGGCATGAAGCGCCTCGGCCGATTTGGCGCCGCGCAGACGGGTCACCTGATCCTCGTCCCGCAAATAGCGCGATACCCGCGCCAGCGTCTTCAAATGCTCCGCGCCGCTGTCGACGGGCGACAGCAGGGCGAAGACGACATCGACCGGCGCATCGTCCACCGCCTCGAACGGCACCGCCGGATCGACCAGCACGACCACGCCGTACATCTTCTGCAATCCGGCGATCTTCGCATGGGGGATGGCGACGCCGCCGCCAAAGCCGGTGGAACCCAGCTTCTCGCGCTCGAACAGGGCTTCGGCCACATGCTCCGCGTCCAGCCCATAGGCGTCCGCCGCCAATGCCGCGATTTTCTGGAATAATTGTTTCTTGCCGTTCGCCGTCAGACCCGTTGCGAGTGCCTTGGGCGAAAGGATGTCGTTGAAGTGAACCATGTTCAATCCGGAACCGCCGGACCGCGCTCCCACCATTTGGGACATATGCGCGAACCGGATCTGTAAAGTCCGGCCCCATAGGACGCACGGAGCACAAGGTCAACATGCGCCCCGGACGGGGCCGGATCATTCGAGGGGTCAGCCGCGCGGCTCGACCCAGCCGATCGTGCCGTCCTGACGGCGGTAGACCATGTTGTAGGCCGCCGTCCCCGCATTGACGAAGAGCAGCGCGTTGGTGTTGCGAAGGTCCAGCATCATCACCGCGTCGGATACGCTGGCTTCGGGAATGTCGACGCGCGTCTCCGCCACGATCAGCGGCGCTTCGGCCGGTTCCTCCTCATCCTCGACCGATGCGAAGATGGTATAGCCCGCGCCGTCCAGACCGTCGAAACCGTTGGTCCGCTCCGCCTCGGCCGCGACGGCCTGGGCATGGCGGTCCTTCAGGCGGCGCAGATAACGCCGCAATTGCTTTTCGATCCGTTCCGCCGCCTGATCGAAGGCGGGATGCGCTTCCTGCGCCTCGCCCGCGCCCTTCAGGATCAGGCCGGTCATGACATGGCAGACGATATCGCAGTGGAAGGCGCCGTGGGGCGCGGGACGGAACGTCACATGCGCCGAAAGGGTGCGGGAGAAATATTTCTCGGCCATCGCCTCCAGCCGGGTCGCGACATGCTGTTTGAGCGCGTCGCCCGTGTCGACCTGATGCCCGGAAACCCGAATATCCATATGCCTTCTCCTTTTTCTTGCCGGGCCGCGGGATGGGTGGCCCGGTTGGCGTGAGACGAGGGGACTGGCCGGTCAGGCCGCCTCCGCCTCATCGAGCCAGAGCGGCTTGTCCAGCGTCGCGATGAACGCGGCATGCCGTTCCAGCTCCTCCACGCTCGCCTGAAAGACGCGCGCGGGACGTACAGGGCGAACGGCGGCGCTTTCCGCCAGTTCCACCCGGATCGTGTCTTTCGCTTCCTCCTGTGCAAGACCGAGGCCGATCTGACGGCCTCCGGTCAGTTCGATGTAAAGCTGGGCCAGAAGCTCGGCGTCGAGCAACGCGCCATGCTTGACGCGATGGCTGCGGTCGATGCCGTAGCGGGTGCAGAGCGCATCCAGGCTGTGTTTCGCGCCGGGATGAAGCTGGCGGGCGATGGCGACGGTGTCGATCATCCGTTCTATCGACACTTCGGCGCGGCCGCACAGACGCAGTTCATGATTGAGGAAGCCGAAGTCGAACCGCGCATTATGCGCGACCAGATGGCTGTCCTCCAGAAAGGCGAGCAGTTCCTCGACCCCGCTCGCGAAGAGCGGCTTGTCCGACAGGAATATGTCCGAAAGGCCGTGCACCGCTTCGGCGGCGGCGGGCATGGCGCGCTGCGGATTATAATAAGCGTGGAAGGTGCGCCCGGTGGGCACCCGGTTCAGGAGTTCGATGCACCCGATTTCAACCAGCCGGTCGCCGGATGCCGGGTCGAACCCTGTCGTTTCGGTATCGAAAATGATCTCGCGCATCGCCCTCTTAACCGAATCTGGCGGCACCACTATCGACCTGTCTTCGCGCCAAGGCAAGCGACCAGAAGTCTGACCTGCGCCCGCGTATCGGCGAAAGTGGTGCCCGTATGGATGATATAATCCGCCCGCCGCCTTTTTTCAGCATCGGGTGTTTGCAGATGGACGATCCGGCGGAATTTGGCCATCGTCATGCCGGGCCGCGCCAACACCCTCTTGCGCTGTTTCCATGCCGGGGCGGTGACCACGATCACGCCGTGCAGCTTGCGATGCCAATGCTTCTCGAACAGCAATGGAATGTCCAGCACGACGAAAGCGCGGGAACGATTCTCGCGCAAGAAACGGATTCTTTCGGCCTGCACCGCCGGATGGACGATGGCTTCCAGCGCCTTCAGCTCATGGGGATGGCCGAAGACCGCCGCGCCCAGCTTCACCCGGTCCACGCCCATGGACGTGGTGGTTCTGGGGAAGCGCGCCTCGATCGCGGGCAACAGCCTGCCGCCCGGCCCCTGCAATCCGTGCACCTCCGCATCGGCGTCGAAAACGGGCACGCCTTGCCGCCGCAGCATCGCCGCGACGGCGGACTTGCCCATGCCGATGGAGCCGGTGAGCCCGTAAATCTTCATGAATCCGTGGAAAGCAGCAGGGCGCGCAATTCCTCATCCTTCTCACGCGGCGCCTGCGCGTCGAAGAAGATGTCGAAGGCCAGGGCCGCCTGCCCGATCAGCATCTCCAGCCCGTCCAGAGTCCTGAGGCCCCGCGCTCGCGCGGCTTTCAGCAGACCCGTCTCCAACGGCGCATAGACGATGTCGTAGACCGTCGCGCCATCCGGCAGGGGCGCAAGGTCCAGTTCCAGCGGCGACTGTCCCACCATGCCTAGCGGACTGCTGTTCACCAACAGATCGACGGCAGGAAGCGGATCGCCCATGCCGATCACCTGCCCTTCGATCCCGCCCCGGTCGAGCAAAGCCTGCCCCTTGGCCGGATCGCGCGCCATGATTGTGATATCGGGCACGCCCAGACTGACGAGCGCGAACAGGATGGCCCGCGCCGCGCCGCCCGCGCCGATCAAAGTCGCGCTCCTGCCCTTCCACTTGTCGCGCAACAACGGCTGGAGGAATCCGCCTGCGTCGGTGTTGGTGCCGACCAGCGGCCCGCCCGTCTCGCAGG
>JASGDV010000220.1:0-16102 GCA_049841255.1 Sphingobium sp. | reverse complement strand
TTATGCTCTCCCAAGGGCCGGTCAAACCGGGCGAAACGCCGGAGGCACCGCGCACGACCATATTTCATGAGATGATTCACCAATGGGTGGGAATGATTGACGCCCCCATGGGCGTATCAAGCTGGTTCTCCGAAGGCCTTACTACTTACTATCAGGATCTGCTTCAGGTTCGTGGCGGCTTTGAAACGCTCTCAAATTACCAATCCGCAATCAACAAGCTCTTTGAATCCTACTATACCAGCAAGGCGCGCAATTGGTCTGCGGATGCCATCACTAAAGTCGGCTTCAGCGACGAAGAGGTGAGACACACGCCTTATCTGCGCAGCGCCCTCTACTTCTACGATCTCGACGCACGCATTCGTCAAAAATCGCGTGGCAAGCGCACGCTAAAGGATATGATATTCCCAATGTTCATCTCACGCGAAAAAGGCGAGAAATTCGACACGAGCAAATGGATCTCGATGGTTGTCGCAGAGCTAGGTCCCCAGGAGGAGGATCACTTTGAAAAGCTTGTCATTGATGGGAGTCTGACCATAGAGCCACGAGCAGATTTATTTGGACCTTGCTTCGCACGACAGGTGGCAAGCTTCAACCATGACGGAAAAGTGATTTCAGGATACCGCTGGGCGCTGAAGCGCGGCATAAGGGAAACAGTCTGCAGAGCATACTGATCTAATAATTCGGCAATGGCCCATCAGACGCCCCGTCCGTATCAAGCGACATCGGAAAGATTCTCCTTGGCGCCAACGAAAACTTCCACTCGCTGCTGGAAGTCTTTCGGTTCCAACGACCAAGCGGCAACGCCGCGAGACCGTAGTACCAAGGCCCGAAATGTTTGGTACTTGTTTGGAGCGAGGCGCACGATGCTCACGAACGGTGCATTGGAGGCTCAAGGCTTCTGAGAGGTAGCGAAATCCGGCGCTAACGACGCAGACTGTCGAAGAAATTGACCGCCAGCAGCGAGACCGGGCGGGGATATTCATGACATGGAGTGCCTTCAAGGCCTCGTGCGATGCAAATTTAGCACAGTTACGCAACGATCAAGGTTTTTTCAGCGACCGGCGATGTCAAACATTGACAATACACCTATGCATCGCAAACGATAGCGCCACGAAACGGTGGTTAGCGGGGTTGTCATGAGTTTAAAAATTTCTCTCACATGTGGCTGCGCGTTCTTGTCGGTCGTGACCAGTTCCGTCAGTCATGCTCAGACTGCTGACCAGTCGGACGTGATCGTGGTTACTGCACAGAAGCGTGATCAGAACGCGCTTGATGTGCCGGTTGCAATATCTGCGGTCACGGCTGAGTCGCTGATTACGCAAAATCTGACATCGCTGAAATCAATGTATGATCGAATCCCCGGCCTGCAAGTGGCTGGCGAGCGTATCAGCCAGATTTCGATCCGCGGCGTGACGACCGGCGGACAGTCCAATCCGACCGTCGCCATTCTGGTTGATGATGTGCCATTCGGATCGTCCACCTATCTCGGCAATTCGACGGTCCCCGACTTCGATCCAGCCGTGTTGGACCGCGTTGAAGTTTTGCGTGGTCCACAGGGTACACTTTATGGTGCGTCCAGCCTCGGCGGTCTGATCAAATATGTAACTAAGAGCCCCACCCTCAACTCGTTTTCGGGCCGCGTCGAACTGGGCGCCAACAAAGTGGAAGATGGCGGCTACGGCCATTCGGTAAGAGGGGCCGTTAACATTCCGCTGATCGACGATGTCGCAGCCCTGCGGGTGAACGGCTTTCTCAATCAAAATCCTGCTTGGATCGACAATGTTTCCACTGGCAGTTTACAAAAGGACCGCAACAAGTCGAAATACTGGGGCGGGCGCACCGCACTTTTAATCAAGCCTGTCGAAGGGCTAACACTCAATTTCACAGCATTGCGTCAAAAGAATGATACGCTTGGCGCGAACAGCATTTATGTAACATCCATAGATGACTTCACGCCGACGTCGGGCACCGATCGCACGTCTGATACCGGACTCGGTATCGGGATGCGCAAAACTGCTATGTACACTGCACGCGGCGATCTTGATTTGGGTGTCGGCACATTGACGTCGATCAGCGCATGGACGCGCACCGACGTTTCCGACGTCAGCGACGTATCAAACATTTTTTCCTTCTTCCCATACTTTTATTCCGACGCCACATCGACTTATATCAACAACGCATCGTCGGTACGCAAATTTTCACAGGAAGTTCGCTTGTCTGGTACGGGCACGCAATTTGACTGGTTGTTCGGCGGCTTTTACACCGTTGAACATTCAAATGCACCGCAGAGCTTGCTGCTTTATGACGAGGCGGGCGATTACCTGCTAACGCCCTATATTGCAGCCAGCCCTTCCAGCTACCGTGAAATTTCAGGTTTCGGCGACCTGACGTGGCACGCCACCGACCGGTTCGACATTCAGGTTGGTGCGCGTTATTCGCACAACAAGCAGGTCTACGATGCTATCTCGACCATCGACTCTGCAATAGCAGGTCTATTTGGCGAATCTTCATCTGTAAGGAACAGGTCGTCGGACAATGCCTTTACCTGGCTTGTCACCCCCAGCTACAAAATCACCGACGACGTTATGGCTTATGCTCGCGTTGCCACCGGCTATCGCCCTGGTGGCCCTAATCCAGTAGTTGGAACCATTCCGAACACCTTTAAATCTGATAGCGTCACGAGTTGGGAAATGGGCATCAAGGGTCAGACATCCAACCGCTTGTTGACGTATGATGTGTCGCTTTTCCAGGTTGATTGGAAAGATCCTCAGTTGCAAAGCACGGATGCTGGAACCAATTTCACCTTCTACGTCAACGGGTCAAGGGCTCGCACCCGTGGTGTCGAGGCCCAGATTGGACTTCGGCCTGTCAGGGGCCTCTCAATCGACGCAACTGGCACTTATACCGACGCCACGCTAAGGCAGGCCCTTCCTATCTCAACCGACGACACAACCTATCTCATCGGCGCCACGGGCGATCGCCTCCCTTCGGTGCCTAAGTATACTGCGACGCTGTCGTCACAATATAGCTTCGACCTGAGCGATGCCTTGGACGGGTACTTTGGAGGCACTGTCGTCTACATGGGCGAGCGACTGGGTGGATTTGTGAATGATGCGGATGCGACACGCGCATCCATGCCGCATTATGTGACGGTCGACTTGCGCACCGGGATTTCCATCGAGAAGAAATGGACACTTGGCATCTATATCCGAAACCTGACGGATAAGCATGGCGTCCAACTGCTTGACAATCGTAACGGCCAGCTCACCAGCCCGCAGTTGACCTTGATCCAGCCACGCACGATCGGGTTCAACATATCGGGTTCATTCTAAACCAAGTTTATTGCAGGATATGACGCGGGCGCACAGGGAAATTCCCAGTGCGCCCGTCTTGACTCGTTACCTACTATGGATTGACGTCCGCACGCCTCCAGCACTCAAATTCAACGTTGGCCCCTCGTCAATTCTATGGCCAGGCGGCAAGCTGGCGCTGTTGCAGTATCAGCCGGACTGACTGGTCGGAGTTGGCTTCAAGAATCGCCTCCTGTGCGTCAGGCTTCCAATTCTGACTCAATGCCCAGCTGCAAATTCCATCATACGGCCCTGGGCAGTATCGACAGGAGCCGTTCGATATCCGCATGACTATTGAACACGGAAGGTGACATCCGAAAGCGATTTGCTGACAGGGTGATGCGCACCTTTGCTTCATTCAACACGGGGCCCAGCATGTTGCGGGCATCCGGCGCGATGCAGGCGACCAGAGGCGTTCGGGCCTCAGCCGGTGTCATGAGCCGATAGCCAAGCTTGGGCAGTTCAGCTTTCATATGATCACACAGCCCCTGCGCATGCCGCTGGATCGCGCTGACGCCAAGGTCCGCGATATAATCGAGGGACGCGCCCAATTGCGCGATAACGCTATGCGCGTAGGTGCCGGTCGAGAAATAGCCCGATACGTCCGGCGTGAAGCTGTAATCGGCGACGCTCTCGCCGGACGGGTCGAGCGGGTAGATGTGCGTGCGCAGATCAGCAAGGCCATAATAGCCGACATTGGGGCGCTTCAGCCGGGGAAGGATATCCTTGCGGACATAGACAAATCCCAGCCCGAAATCGCCCATCAGCCATTTATAGCTGGCCGTCGCAGCGAAATCGACGCCGCTGGCATGCAGGTCAACAGGCACACACCCCGCCGCATGAACAATGTCGGCATATACCAGCGCACCGCCAGCATGGGCTATGTCGCACACGCGTTTGAGATCATGTTCAAAGCCGTTGATGGTGGAAACTAGCGACAGGGCGACAAGCCGAGTGTCCTTGCGCAATGCCGCACGGATGTCGGCCGGATCGATGCGCCCGTCCCGCGCCTTGATCCAGCTAACCTCCATGCCTTGCTTCTGCAGCTCCAGATAGAGCGGGATCGATCCGAAGAAGTGCAGTTCATCGACGATAATATGTCCGCCCGACTGGGGAATCCCCAGTGAACGCAGGATGGCCTGTTCGCCCGCCGTCGTGCTTTGCACGAAGGCTATTTCCTCGACCGACGCGTTGACCAGCCTTGCGAACTTGGCCTTCACCCCATCTTCATCCAGCTCATACCCTGATGCGTCCGCTGCGAAGGTGCGCTTCGCTTCATATCTCTCGACCGCGATCTTTGCCAAACGACTGACCGGGTGCTGCGAGCCGGAATCGAGATAGGTCACGCCCATAGGGGCGAAGGCTGCCGTATCCGGCAGCGTCCGGCCCGCTCCCATGGTTGGCGAACCGCTTGCGGTCGCCGTGGCGGCACCGGATAAGCTCGCCGCAGCCGCCAGAAGTGAACCCGATCCGGCCTGACGCAACATCTCGCGGCGAGTAGTGGTCATGAAACTTCATCCTTGTTCTAGAGCATTTTCAAGTCAGACGGACGCGTCTGACGACTCGGAAAATGCGGAAAACAAAAGAGAAATAGAGCATGATCCGATTCAACTTGAGCGGATTATGCTCTAGCGTCACCGCATCAAACGCTACTGCGTCATTCCCTTGGCGACGAAATCATGCAGCAGTTCCGACATCTGCTCGCGCTGCTCATCACCGCTATAGCTGGTGTGCCCGCCCTCCAGGGCGGCCACTTCAATACGATCGGCAGACATGTTAAAATGCCGGACCTCATACAGTGTGCTGAAGAGCGGCGTGGCCAGATCATAATAGCCGCCAGTCACAAGTATACGCGACTTCGGGCGTTTTTTCGCCATCAGCGCAATGCCATCCCTTGCCGACAACTTGCGATTGAAATCGAACCCGGCGGCGCGCGATCGCCAGTCAAAGGCAAAATTAGCGTCCAGAGACAGCGTCACATAAGGTTCCGTAAAGGTCTGCCCGGTCTG
Organism: Sphingobium sp.; assembly: GCA_049841255.1. Taxonomy (GTDB): domain Bacteria; phylum Pseudomonadota; class Alphaproteobacteria; order Sphingomonadales; family Sphingomonadaceae; genus Sphingobium. Next base: position 10,743 of record JASGDV010000220.1, on the reverse strand, counting down.
CCGGGTTAAATAGGCAGAAACATCAGGCGACGTCTTGATCTTGGCCATACCCATGGCCAGCAGGGGATCGTTGACGGCGTTGTCCTTCGAGAAGGAGTCCTTGGGCACGTCGCTGGATACGCGTGAATCCAACATGCTGACCAGTTTGTCCGGCACCAGCTTCCCGATAAATTCCTCCGCCGGAATCTTCAATCCTGCGGCAATCAGGACATTCTTTGGCAGGCCGACGAGAGCACTCATGCGCGATGCAACTTGCTCCCGCGTTACTTCGTCCAGCATATTTCCCATCGCCAGAGCGGCTGCGTAATCGCCAATCGCGAAATCCGACGCCTCCTTGAATATCTCCGCAGGTTTGCGACCGTTGCCAGCCACCCTGCCCTGCGCGACAGCAGCTTCCGCAAGGGAAGGAAGCAGCGTGACGGCGTCCACATCGCCCCGGTCGTTCAACGTGATGCCCGGCGATATCAATATCAGACCGCGCAGGTCGAGGTCCGCCAGACGACCGGCCAGCAGTCCACCGCGAAACCCGCCATAGCTTTCGCCAAGGATGAAGATAGGCGTACTTTCCCGCCCGTTGCGCCGCAACCAGTCGCGCACGAAAGCCTCAACGGATTCAACGTCGCCCCATGGGTTCAGATAGGGGGTGTTGCCTTGATAGGCGATTTCCCGGCTGAAGCCCGTAGCAACCGGATCGACAAAAAGCAGATCGGACACATCAAGCAGCGTTTCGTCATTGGGCACATATTTGATCGAACCGGCGTCACCTGCTCCGGGCATCAACTGGCGCGCGCCGCTGCCCTGCGTCGCCATCCGGTTCGGCCCCAGCAATCCCAGATGCAATGGCGAACTTGATGCGCCCGGCCCGCCATTGAATATGATGGTGACAGGACGATGGACACCCGCCGGCACATCCTTGCGGACATAGGCGATGCCAGACACGGTGGCCTCCGGCGCGCCGTCTGGCCCGTGCAGGACATGCTCGCTCCATGACGCATCATATCGCATCTGTCGATCGCCGATCTGCAACTGGTGAGAAACCGTCGCTGGGATAGAGGCCGGAGCATCCGCCGCTGTGGCCGGGCCCGTTATCAAAGATAACGCAGCCACGCCCGTTAGCAACTTTCCAACCATCTCAATCCTCATCATCGCTTCCCTGCCAATACGGAGCGGCATCTTTACCAATGTCATTTGAAATTTCCCCTTCGGACTGCAACGTCCAGACTGTCAGCCACCCGATTTCGGTATCGGCCGACGCATCGCCGGTTTTTCCGTGCCCCGCCGAATGAAGGTCAAAAATACACGCAGATTATCGGTGGCGTGCGTATTCTCAATCCCATGTGCTACTTCTAGCGGAGTGTGAACATGGTCGCCGGCGGCGACCGGAACATTCACCCCGTCAATCTCCATCTGGCCCTGGCCACTGACGATGTAGTAATATTCGTCGAACGACCCTTCCTCGTTCCGGTTGTCCAGAAAATGGACGTGCACCCCCTCGCTGGCGCCGGGAGGCAGGTCATAGATGATGAAATGCGCAGGATTTGGCGCCCCGCCAAAGGCAAAGAACTTTACCTTGGCGCTGCCCTTGCCGTCATGGATGCCAGCATATTCCAGCATCCCTGTCGCCTCGGAATCCTTGGCAAAGGTTGCCTTGCCCAATGACCGGGCAACCATAGCTGCCTTACGTCCAGTCGCCGCCATCACCTTCTGACTGAGCAGTGCGAAACATACGCCTGCCCCTGCAACGACAGCGTGCCGACCAACAGGAGAAACGCCAGCCTTCCTTCGTCGTTTCATCCCGCTCATCCCGTCGGCTCCCGATCAATCATTAATTCTGTTGATTACAGCTTTGGCTTGATGTCCGGGATCTGCGTGCTGACCGGATCCTTGCCCGTCACAAACGCCCGAACGTCGCGATTGAATGCCTCCAGCCCGTCGAGCGACGTATACAACGCATGCCCGCCCGGATAATAAGCCAGCGTCACTTGTCCGGCGGGTGCATCCATCTGCGCAAACAGCAATTGCGCGCTCCCTACCGAACTGGTGGTGTCGAACACGCCCATCGGCACCATGACCCGCATGTGGGGCTGTGCGCGCAATTGTTGCGACAATACCAGATCAAGGCCGGGAGACGGCGGCTTGAGATAGCCCCAGCTATCTTCGAACCCGTACGGATCTGGAACGACCGTGCGGTATTTTGGCAAGCCCGAAGCCCCCAGGTCGCTGGCAGCATAGCGTTCCATGGCTGATGTCAGGCCTGCCGTGACCGCATCCCAGTCACGATCGCGATCCGGCTTGGCAGTCGCGGCAGGTTCGGTTTCCCGTCCATCGAACTGATCCAGATTGCGGCCTTCAGCCCGGAACATTTCAGTCCGAACATTCGGCAATCGCAAGCCGTTCGCCAGATATATTTCTGCCGGAATGCCAGTCAGTTCAGCCAGTCGCGTCGCTACTCTTCGCCGCGTAGCATCGTCCAACCTGTTACCTAACAGCAGCGCGTTGGCATATTCCGTGCGTGCGAATTTCCCGGCACGCTCGATCGCCTGAGGCAACGTCTGTGACCGGTTATCGATCTTGCCATGATACCAGGCAATCCCTGCGGCATCCTGGATACGCCCAATGCCGCGCAACGCGTCCGGCAAGCGCGGGATCGTCCCGGTTGCGGTCGGACCATTATATCCCAAGGCCTGGGAAATCAGAATGAGGCCCGCGACCTCAACCTTCGGCGTGGCTACCCGCAAATCGCGCGCCAGCGCCACCGCACGATGTCCGCCATAGCTTTCGCCGGCGAGGTAAACAGGCGATCCCTGCCGGCCGTTGCTGGACAGCCAGTGAAGAATGAATTGCCCCACGGCGTATGAATCGCCGTCGATAGACCGGAAAATCTTAGGGTCGGTCCCGTCCAACGGCCGACCAAAGCCAGTTTCCGGCGCATCGACAATGACAATATCGGCGACATCAAGCGGCGCATAGGCGTTATCGATGATGGCAACGGAAGGGTTCGCCATCCCGGCCGTGCTCATGTCCGCGATTCGCTTAGGTCCGAAGGCGCCGAACATCAGCATGTTCGACGCCCCGCCTGGCCCACCGTTGAACACGAAGATCACCGGACGCCTTGCGGATGCCAGCCCGCCCCGCACGATAAATGAAGTGCTGTACATCGATGAGGCTGGCGTACCCTTCGGGTCGGACAGGATGGTCTCTTCCAGTACCGAGCGATATCTTATCAGCCTGCCGTTGAATGTCCCTTCATGGGCGCGCTCGAAGCGGTGCGGCCCCGCCTTCGCCGTGTCAGCGATCGTCGGCCAGGTCGATGCGGAAGGGGCCTGTTCCATCGCGGCCAACTGCGCACCAATGCCCGGTGACGACCCAAGCATAGGAATGAGGATAGCCGCGGCGGCCAGGAATCGGACGTTCTTCAAGCGGTCGGCCCTTCGGGTTGGTAAATGAAGAGCAGATTGATAACATCAACGCGGGACAACTCAATGCACATCTGTCTTTCAAGTGTGCGGAGGCGCGGTGCAGGCCCTGTTCGCCGACGCGGTTCCCGATCACCAAGTGCATTTCAATAGCAAATTTCTCATACGTCGCTCCGCAGACATTCTCCCGTTCAGCATTCTTCACTGCAAATGCGACAATCCACAGATGGTACGCATTTTCAACGGCGCCGAGCGATTACGCCGACTGGACATGTCGGCCGCCGTGAGCCAAACAAGAAACATTGCCTTTTGCTCAGTTTTTCTAGAGCATTTTCAAGTCAGACGGACGCGTCTGAGGACTCGGAAAATGCGGAAAACAAAAGAGAAACAGAGCATGTCCCGATTCGACCTGATCGGGACATGCTCTAGGCAGGCTCAACACATGCCCCTCTGCAAAGGGGCAGCCGTAAGGAGGGGAATCTTTCGATCGAGGACTATTTATGCACGCTGATCAATCGACCGAACGCCGTTTACCGACAGAGCTTTCGGCCCGTATGGAGGTTGGTAGCGAACATTCTTTGCTCACGGACGACTGGATTGCGGCTGCTCGTGATTTGTTGGTCCGCGAGGGCGCGGATTCGGTGAAAATCGACCGGATTGCAAAGGCATGCGGGGTATCCAGAGGCGGATTCTATTGGCGCTTCCGAAATCGCGCGGCGTTGCTGAAATGCCTGATCGACGACTGGGCAAAAATGAACCTCGACATTATCGACGAGTTTCACTTGCACGACGGCACGGAAGACGACAGGCTGAAATTGCTGGCCAAGCTTTGGCGTGGTGAGGATTTTCACGCTGATTATGATTTGTCGGTGCGCAGCTGGGCTACGCACTACGATCCGGCCAAGGCAGCCGTCCATATGATAGACTCGCGCTACCTGACCGCTCTGCGGGCTAGTTTCACCCACCTGAATTTTCCTCCTGCCGATGCCGCGTTTCGGGCGAACATTCTCTACAACCAACATATTGGCGCCTGTTCGTCCATGACGATCGGGTCCGCCGCGACGCTCGATTCGACAGCCGAACTTTTAGATTTTCTGCTGCCCAGCTAAGCGATTGCCGACCCCGGCTTGTCGAGCACCGCGCTTCGACTAAAGCCGGAGCGATATCAGCAGCATTGCCAGACGGCTCACGATCCGGCAAACAATACATGCTTGTATCGCGGAGAGTTCGATGTCGTCCCTGCTCAAAGCAGCTTTGCTGTCTACCGTCTGGATCACAATTTCGGCTGCCCCGCCGTCCCTGGCCGCCGGTTCCTCTCCGCCAGAACTTACCATTACGCTGACCCCTATTCCACAGCAGGGGGACGTCAGGACCATAGAAGTTGTCCAGACGATCAAGGGTTACGACGCGCGACCCGGCAAATCCGCCTTTGAAGTGCCGTCTCGCATCGCCCTCACCAAAGGCCAGAATTACCAGCAGGGCGACGTGACAGCCAGCGACAACGCTGGGCCTCTCAGTCTAACCCTGACGAATGCCCCGTCACCGCCGGGCCTGCCGCTCGATCTGCAAAGCTTCACGCCGGCGCGCCCGATCAGCGGACCGGTCACGTTGCGTTATCGCGCTACGATCGTTCCGGCGATGACGGCGCGACGGCCTGGGCCCTCCTATGACCTGCGCGGCGTTAATGGTGGCTTCGGTGGCGCTTTCTTTTCCTTCCTCCTGATTCCGTCCGGTGTAGCCGGGCCCATGACGGTCGACCTGAAGTGGGATTTCTCGCGCGCCGCGCCAGGGTCACGGGGCGCGACGACGAAAGGCCCCGGCGATCTCCATTTCAAAGCGACCGCCGAAGACCTCAATGTGGTATTCCTGCTCGGCGGCAAAATATCGCAATATACACCTGCCGATAGTAAGTTCAGCTCATATTGGATCGGCACCCCCTCGTTCGATGCTCAGCGGCTCTCGGACTGGGCAGCCCGCTCATTCAACACTCTGCAAACCTTTTTTCGCGATGCGCAAAGCCCGGCATTCACCTTGCTCATGCGTCCCTATGCAAACCCACGTGACGGCGGTGCCGCGACACGCGGCGGCTTCATGCTGGAATATGGTGTAGGGCAACTCAGCGACAGTGCCCGCGAGGCGATGTTCACGCATGAGATGGTCCATCATTTCGTCGGATCGCTTGATGGAGACAGCGGGGCGAACGCATGGTTCGGTGAAGGGCTGGCGGAATTTTTCAAGGTCCGGCTACCCTATCGGGCCAAGTTGCTCGACCTTGCCGCAGCGACACATGAGTTCGACGTCATGACCGAGGCTTATTACACCGGAGCGCTGGTCGCCACGCCGTATGAGGAGGTAGGGCAGATGCGTTGGGCGGCGGCGGCCGCGCAATATGTGCCCTATAATCGCGGCTTCATGTATTTCGTCAATCTCAATGCCAAGATCGTAGCCCATTCCAGTGGCAGGCGCTCCCTTGACGATCTGGTGCTCGCGATGCTGGCTCGACGGCGCGCGGGCCAGACCTATGATGAAGCCGCCTGGCGCGAACTCCTGCGCGCCGAACTCGGGGATGCAGGCCCTGCTGACCTGGATGCAATGCTGGCGGGCAAGCTGATGGTTCCGCCTGACGATGCCTTCGGACAATGCTTTCACCGCGTGACCATCCCGCACGCCCATCGTCCAGTGTTAGGCTTCGACGAAATTGCACTGCTGGCCGAGCCTCATCTCGTGACCGGCCTGGACGACGGTTCCGCGGCATCGACGGCAGGTTTGCGCGACGGTGACAAGATTCTCGCCTATACCGGCATAGCCGAACGGATCGCGCACAGCGCCTCGAACGTGAAGCTGTCCCCGACGGTCGAGTTGACGGTGCAGCGTGGGGGGACGACTTCACATATTCGCTTTTCGACTGTCGGCCCGGAAATCACTCAATATCGGTGGGTGCCAAAGATCGGATACGCTGGCATCTGCGACGTGCCATAACCCGCAGCAGCCAGCATCCCGAAACATAGCCGATAGATTGAAGATCGACGGCGATAAAGGGCTCAAGGCTTGATGATGGCGGCCATCACGGAAAGTCACTCGTCGCTAAGTCTTTCGGCAAACCAACGACGCCTTTTCCCCGGAACCATCGGATGCGGAGAGTTGGCAAGATCCGTTAGGCTCGGCTTTCGTTCTCCGCTTCTTCCATGCCGGTGAGGAGATAGCGACCGGCCAAAAGGAAGAATCCCGTAGCTAGCAGATAGAGGGGCGGGACGAGAAAAAAGGCATAGCGCAGCGACTGGTCGCCAAACCGGGCGTTAAGCAGGTCGCTGGCGCCGCCGATCAGCAACGGCCCTAGCCCCAGGCCCAGGATGTTCACCACGAATGTCAGCAGCGCCGTTGCCGTCGATCGGGAATGCGCTCCCGCCAATGACTGGATCGTGGCATAGGAGGGCGCCAGATAAAGGCCGCACGCCATTGCCGGAACGATCAGGAAGGCGAGTGCCCAGGACAAACTGCTCGCGCAAAACATCATCGCGCCGCCAGCGGCCACGATCGCGCAGGCCAAAGCAGGCAGCCAGGCAAGCCAGCGCCGGTCGCGCCGGATCAGCCGATCACAGATCAGGCCGCCCGCCAGGGTCCCCAGCAGCATCGGCACCCCCTGATAGAAAGCCAGCGCCGCCCCGATATGCGCTGGCGAACTGTTGAAGGTTCGCACGAAAAAGGACGGAAGCCAGAGAAAAAGACTATATTCGCCAAGGCCCAGCGACACCATCGCCGGGACCAGCAGCACGAAAGCGCGCCGCTTGAGAAGGCGACGAAAAACAACGGCGAAGGTGGGCGGCACGAATGTCCCCTCGCCCAAGCCATCGGAGTAGCCACGGGGCGGATCCTTCACCACTGCCAGCAGTGCGAGCGCCACCGGCAGCCCCATCGCGCCCAGCGCCATCAACGCGCCACGCCAGCCCCATTGCTGTTCCAGTTGCCCCGCGATCATGGGGGCAAGGGCGGTGCCCAGAGCGCCGCCGAAACTGAAGATGGCCAGCGCCGTGCCACGGCGTTCTGCCGGGAACGCATCGGCGACAACCGCGTGCGCGGGCGGGATCGCGCCCGATTCGCCCGCCCCGACGAACATCCGCGCCAAAAAGAAGCCCAGAAAGCCGGTCGCGACACCGCAAAGCGCCGTCCCGAGGCTCCATATGAGAATCGCGGCGAGCATGACATGCATACGATTTTTATGCTCGGCCAACCGGGCAACGGGAATGGCCAGCGTGGAATAGACCAGGGCGAATGCGGCACCAGTCAGCAGGCCGATCTGCGTGTCCGTCAGCCTCAACTCGGCCTTGATCGATTCAAGCAGCACGGACAGGGCATAGCGGTCAAGATAGGTGACGAATATAAACAGGGTCAACACCGCAAGGACGCGGCGCGCAGGGAAGACGCTATCGGATGAATGGCGGTCGCGGGTTTGAAGCGTGGTCATATTCTGCTGTTGTCTCCGCGTTCAGGCATCGCGCCGGCCGTCGGTCAAATTATGCGCCCGAGCGCATGACGAAATCGACAGCCGTGAACCAATCGATGTCGAGCGTAACATTGCCACGCGCGGCGAGGATATCGAACTATCCCTCTCTCTTGCACAGGATCTCAAAGATATGATCGCATTGTCTTGATGCTCCAACAGCGGTAGATAAGAATCGGGACAGATGCCATTCTGCCCCGCTCCCCAATTTCCTGGCGATCAGAAATCCGCGCTCAGCGTCAGGCCGATCGTGCGCGGCGTGATGAACGTCGCCTGCGGCAGCGTCGTGCCGTTGGTCGTGGCGATGCTCGTTATGCCTTCCTTGTCGAACAGGTTGCGCACATAAATATTGGCCTTCCAGCGGCCGTTGAAGTTCAATCCGGCGCGCAGGTCGACGACCGTGTAAGAAGGCAGCTTGGCGCGCGCGATCACTGCGCTCGTCGAATTCTGGTTGAACAATGCCATGCGGTTACCGACATAGTTGAGGTTGAACCCGGCAAAGGCGCCGATGCTGTCGGACAACGCAAAATCCTGCTGCATTGACAGGTTGCCGGAAAATTTCGCCGAATAGGGCAAGCGGTCGCCCGCCTTGCCCGCCAACCTCTGAACCGTATCGGTAGTCGCCTCGATTGACTGGGTCAGCACCGCGTCCAGGATCGTTGCATTGGCATCAATCGCAAAGCCGTTCCAGGGCCGGTACTGGCCGGACATTTCAAAGCCCCGGCTCCGCGCCTTTTTCCCGTTTTCGAAGAAGGTGAACTGGGAGGGCAGCGCGGTGTTCTGCAACTGGATGTCTTTCCACGCGACATGGAACAGCGTGGCGTCGAAGGTCAGGCGATCGTCGAGCAGCGCCCCTTTCACGCCCCATTCGTAGCTGACGACCGAATCGGATTTGAAGGTCGCTGCGGCACCGGGCGTATCTGTGTTCGGTCCGCCGGGACGGTAGCCGCTGGCGACACGCACGTATGTCATGAGGTTCGGGTTAAAGCGATAGCTAGGGGTCACCAGCCAGGTTATCGCGTTTTCCTTTGACTGGAAAAGGCTGTCCTCCCCGGACCCGAACAATGCTTGGGCAGACGTTTCAATAACGCTCAAGACCCGGTAGGATTGCTGGTTCTGGGCATAGCGCAACCCGCCCTGCACATCGAAGCGGTCCGTCACATGATAGGTCAGGTCGGCAAAGACCGCTTTTTCCTCATAGGTCGAGATATTGGACCCGTCATAGACCGTAAGGTCAGACTCGCTGCCCGTGCGCGTAATGACCTGGCGCAGGTTCGACCGCTCATTCGTGTAGAATAGCCCTGCCAGCCAGTCGAATTGCGACCCTTGATTGGAAAAGCGCAATTCCTGGGTGAATTTGTTCGTGAGGAGCGGCTGGGCGAAAATATAGGTCTGCCCGGTGGGGTAGCCCGCATAATATTCCAGTGCCGTTCCAAAGCGGCTGGTTGAATCGGCCGCAGTGGCTTGTTCATTGCGCCCCCATGCCGTGACGGACGTGATCTGCATCGCATCAAGGTCTAGAGCGAGCCGCGCCGTGTAGAGCTGGATCTCATTTTCGGTCGGCACGATCGCCGCGCTCGCCGTCCTTAGATCGGAGACACCCCGGGGATCAAAGGTGACCGTAACGGGTGCGGAACCCGCTGCTGGAATAGGGGCGCAGGCCGAACAAATATTGATGGCCGTTGGCCCTTGCGCATTCTGCTTCTGGTAAAGGGCCGACAATGTGACCGTCAGGATATCGACGGGGTGGAGGATCAATGCGGCACGTCCCCCATAAACCTCATTACGCGTCGCATTTTTCACGAGCGTGCTGTCACTTGGAAGAATGGTATCGATATAACGCGGGTCATTCCTGTAAAATCCACTGACGCTGAGACCGATCTTGTCCGCCACGATCGGCGCGTTAATGGAACCGCGAACAGACCAGCCTTCGGTTCCATCCTTGACGCTGCCGGCCCCGACCTCGACATGACCGGAAAAGTCGGTCGTGCTGGGATCCTTCGTTACATATTTGACGAGACCCCCAAGACTGGACGCACCATAGAGCGTGCCCTGTGGACCGCGAAGAACCTCGACCCGCTGAAGCGTGGCCGGATCGAGATCCGGTAGCGGGGGTTTGCCCAGATATGTCGAAGAGCCGAACTGCACGTCATCGATCAGTACCGCCACAGTCGGGTTCGTGCCACCGCCGGTGGTGACACCTCGCAGGGCGATGTCCTGCGTGGTTGATCCCGAAATCTGGAGCCCAGGAATTCGGGTCGCAAAATCGCGGATCGACACCAGATTTTGCTCAATAAGCGAGCCGGAGGAAACTGCCGAGACCGCTACCGGCACATCAAGTAGTCGCTGCTCGCGCTTTTGTGCAGTCACGACAATTTCATCGCCGCCGCTGTTCCCCGTCGCGTCGCCCGCTTGAGCCATAGCCGTCGACGTCACAGCCAGCGAGGCGATAGCACTCGAAATTCCGAGCGCGGCCTTGAAACTCACACGCATGTTGGACCTCCCTGGCCCTGCACCGTGCCCCCTCTTGGCATGATTTCACGCAGGACATCCAATTTTAGAATACATACATGTCTTGTCAAGATAGAGGCCTTCGCTTGAATGCGCACCTTCCAGATCGCACCACGTAAATCATATCCTTATTTTTCAGGATGATGGTCGAATACTCTAGAGGAATCTTCACGCTCTCCGCCGTTTGGAACAGAGAGGATAGTGCAAGCCATGAATGTATCTGATGGCAGAAATTTGCTCCCGTCCCGAGATGATTCGCGGACGCCCATCCACCTCGGTTGCGTCGAGAAAATAGGAAATCAATGCCGCCCCGTACAC
>JASGDV010000219.1:0-17436 GCA_049841255.1 Sphingobium sp. | reverse complement strand
CATCAGCGCCTCCAGCGCCAGCACATGCGCGGCGGCAAGGTCGGTCACATGGATATAGTCCCGCACCCCCGTCCCGTCGGGCGTATCGAAATCCGTCCCGAACACGCTGACCGCCTCACGCTTGCCCAGCGCCGCCTCGACCGCCACCTTGATGAGGTGCGTCGCGCCCGCCGTTGATTGCCCGCTGCGCCCCTGCGGATCGGCCCCCGCGACATTGAAATAACGCAGCGCGCAAAAGTTCATGGGATGCGCCGCGCTCACATCGCGCAGCATATATTCGGTCATCAGCTTCGACATGCCATAGGGATTGATCGGCCGCTGCGGCGTCGTCTCCTTGACCGGACTTTCCTCCGGTATCCCATAGGTCGCCGCCGTCGAGGAGAAGATGAAATGCGGCACGCCCACCCGCACCGCGCTTTCGATCAGGTCGCGGGTCTTGGCGCTGTTATTATGATAATATTTCAGAGGGTTCTCGACCGACTCTGGCACCACCACCGAACCGGCGAAATGCATGATCGCCTTGACGCCATGGTCCCGAAGGGTCGCCTCCACGAGCGGCTGATCGGCAATATCCCCCCGCACCAGAGGCACCCCCTCAGGCACCGCCCAATCGAACCCGGTGACGAGATTGTCGATCACCACCACGCCATAGCCCGCGTCCTTCAGCGCCAGCACCGCATGGCTGCCGATATAACCGGCCCCGCCAGTCACCAAAACCGTGGGCTTGTCGCTCATATGTCCCGCCTTGTTCCATTCGCATCGTGCTCCTGCGAAGGCAGGAGCACATGGCATAGCGACGGGAAAGGTCTTCCCGTCATCGCGGGAAGACCTAGCCGAGGGGAAGGGGGATTGTCAGCCCGTTTTATGCTGCGGCGCGGGATGAAGCGGGGCGATAGAAGGTCGCGCCGCTCGCCGCCATCTCGCGAAGCTGCACCGTGGGCGCGAAACGGTCGCCATAAGTCGCCGCCAGCCGGTCCAGCACCGCCACGACATGCGCGATGCCCACCGTGTCCATATGGCTGAACGGCCCGCCGGTCCAAGGCGCAAAGCCCCATCCGAAGATCGCGCCGATATCGCCATCCTCCGGCGTCTCCAGCACGCCTTCCTCGAAGCATCGGGCACATTCGATCAACTGCCGATACAGCAGCCGTTCCTTCACCGCCTCCACGCCGGGTTGATCGGCGGTCAGCGGGAACATCTCGGCCAGCCCCGGCCACAGATGCTTCTTGCCGCCTTCGGGATAGTCATACCAACCCTTCGCGCTCTTGCGCCCCAGACGGCCCATTTCGACCATGTGCGCCATCAGTTCGTCGGACCGCTGCGCGACATAGGCGTCGCCCAGTTCCTTCTTCGCCGCGAGAACGATCTTGTTGCCCAGTTCGATGGAAACTTCGTCGCCCACGGCCAGCGGCCCCACGGGCATCCCCAATTGCCGCCCGCCATTCTCGATCAGCGCCGGGTTGATGCCCTCCGCGACCATCTCCACGCCCTCCTGCACATAGGTGCCGAAGCAGCGCGAGGTATAGAAACCGCGCGAGTCATTGACGACGATGGGCGTCTTCTTGATCTGCGCCACGAAATCCAGCGCCTTGGCGATGGCGGCAGGCCCGGTTTCCTTGCCGAGGATGATCTCCACCAGCGGCATCTTCTCGACCGGCGAGAAGAAGTGGATGCCGATGAAATTCTCCGGCTTGCTCCACGCCTTCGCCAGCTTGGTGATCGGCAAGGTCGAGGTATTGGAGCCAAAGATCGTATCCGCGCCCAGCACTTCCTCGACCTTCTTCGTCACCTCCGCCTTGATCGCGACATCCTCGAACACCGCCTCGATCACGAAGTCCGCCCCGGCCAGCGCCGCATAGTCGGTCGTCGGCGTCACCCGCGCCAGCGTCTCCGCCATCTTCTCCGGCGTCATGCCCTTGCCCAGCCGCTTTTTAAGCTGCTCCTCGACATGCGCCTTGCCCTTCTCGGCATAGGCCAGATCGCGGTCGAACAGCACGACCTCCATCCCCGCCTGCGCCGCGACGGTCGCGATCCCCGCGCCCATCATTCCCGCGCCCAGCATGGCGAGCTTCTTCGTCGGCGCCTTGGGCTGATCCTTCGGGCGCCGCGCGCCGCGCTCGGCCGCCTGCTTGTTGACGAAGAGGCTGCGGATCATGTTGCTCGCCTGCGGATCGGCGGCGACCCTGGCGAAATATTTGCTCTCGACCTTGATCGCCTGATCGATCGGCAGGATCGCGCCTTCATAGACCGCCGACAGCAAAGCGATGGGCGCATTCATGTTGCGCTGCGTCTGCTTGACCGTCATCGGCACCGCGCCCGCCATGGTCTGCACGAAAGCGGGGTTGAAGCCGCCCGCGCCGCCGGGGAATTTGAAGCCCTTGACGTCCCATGGCTGGACCGAAGCGGTCGGGTTCGCCTTCACCCATTCGCGCGCCTTCTCGACCGCCGTGCCCTGCGGTACGACCTCATCGACGACCTTCAGCATCGCCGCTTCCGCAGGCCGGAACAGCTTGCCCTGAAGCATGTACATCAGCGCCGCCTGCACGCCCATCAGGCGCGGCAGACGCTGCGATCCGCCGCCGCCGGGGAAAAGGCCGATCAGCACTTCAGGCAGGCCCAGTTGCGTCTTGCTGCTGTCCCCCACCACGCGACGATGGCAGGCCAGCGCCAGCTCGAAACCGCCGCCCACGCAGGTGCCTTCGATGGCGCAGGCCACCGGCTTGCCGCAGGTTTCCAGCCGCCGGAAAAGTTGGTTCAGCGTGAAAACCTTGTCGAAAATTCCGGCGGGGGAGGGGCGCTGTCCGTCCGCGCCCGCCAGCATCGCGCCCAGATATTTCAGGTCCATTCCGGCCATGAAGCCGCTGTCCTTGCCCGACGCGATCACCGCGCCCTTGATCCCTTCCTCCGAAGCGATGCGCGTGATCGCCGCGTCCAGATCAGCGAGGAATTCCGGGCCGATGACGTTCATCGACTGGCCCGGCACGTCGATGGTCAGCGTGGCGATGCCGTCGCCGTCAATGTCGAAGCGGATGGTGTTCATGATGCAGCCTTTCCCGTCTCCGTTCGTGCTGAGTAGGGGCTGAGCTTGTCGAAGACCCGTATCGAAGCATGGATCCTTCGATACGCCATTTGACCTCACGGTCGTCTTCGGCTCGACTTCGCTCAATGGCTACTCAGCACGAACGGCATGATTCTCGTTCCTCAAATACGCTCGATGATCGTGCCCGTGCCCATGCCCGCGCCGACGCACAGGTTGACCAGAGCCGTGCCCTTGCCCGACCGCTCCAGTTCATCCAGCGCCGTCCCCAGCACCATCGCGCCCGTCGCGCCCAGCGGATGCCCCATGGCAATCGCGCCGCCATTGACGTTGATCTGCCCATGATCGAGCTTCATCGCTTGCATGTAGCGCAGCACCACAGCGGCAAAGGCTTCGTTCAGTTCCCACAGGTCGATGTCCGCCTCGCTCATCCCCGCGCGCTTCAACAGCTTGCCCGCGACGAATTCCGGTCCCGTCAGCATGATGAGCGGTTCCGACCCGATGGAGGCAGCCGCCCGGATGCACGCGCGGGGCTTGAGGCCATATTTCTCCCCCATCGCCTTGCTGCCGACCAGCACCGCCGCCGCGCCGTCCACGATGCCGGAGCTGTTCCCCGCATGGTGGACATGGTTGACCTTCTCCAGTTCCGGATAGCGCAGCAGCGCCACCGCGTCGAAGCCCGGCATCTCCTCGCCCAGCGCCGCGAAGCTGGGCTTGAGCGCCGCCAGCCCCTGCATCGTCGCATCGGGCCGCATATGCTCGTCATGGTCCAGCACCACGCGCCCGATCACGTCCTTCACCGGCAGGATGGATTTCGCGAAGCGCCCTTCGTCCCACGCCATCTTGGCGCGCCGCTGGCTCTCCACCGCATAGGCGTCCACATCGTCGCGCGAGAAACCGAACTTGGTCGCGATCACGTCCGCCCCGATGCCCTGCGGCGCGAAATAGGTCTTGTAGGCGACGGCCGGGTCCATCGCCCATGCGCCCCCGTCCGAAGCCATCGGCACGCGGCTCATGGACTCGACGCCCCCCGCGACGACGAAACCCGCTTCGCCCGACACGACCTTGCCCGCCGCCATGTTGACCGCTTCCAGCCCCGAAGCGCAGAAGCGGTTGATCTGCACCCCCGGCACCGTCTGGTCATAATCGGCGTTCAGCACCGCGACCCGCGCGATGTCCGCGCCTTGTTCGCCCACCGGCGCGACGCAGCCCAGGATGACGTCATCCACATCGGCGGTGTCGATGGCGTTGCGGTCGCGAATGCCCTCCAGCACCTGCGTCGCAAGCTGGATGGGCGTGATCTCGTGCAGCGACCCGTCGGCCTTCCCCTTTCCGCGGGGCGTCCTGACGGCGTCGTAGATATAGGCTTCCATGGGCTTAAGTCCCTCTCCGATGACACGGCGATACGGTTACGTGCACAAGATGTATTTACGTTTACGTAAAGTGCAAGCGGAACATGCCCATCCGGGCCTGCCGTAAGGGCAACAGCCTATCCCAAAACCCCTTCGCTTCTCCATCTCATTCGTGGATTCGCAAACCTCGCCCGAATCGCCGATTTGACGGCTTCGTCATTTTCCGCTTCATCTTCCCTGTGTCCGAAGCCGATTCCCAGCCCGCTCCGTCGCCCCTTTCCATTCCGATCTTCCGCGCCGTCTGGCTCGCCAGTCTCTCGTCGAACTTCGGCGGCCTCATCCAGTCGGTCGGCGCGGCGTGGATCATGACCTCGCTTTCCGGCTCGTCGCTGATGGTGGCGCTGGTGCCCGCCGCGACGACGCTGCCGATCATGCTGCTCTCGCTCTGGGCCGGGGCGATCGCCGACAATCTGGAACGGCGCAAGGTCATGCTGGCCTGCCAATGCTTCATGCTGGTCGTTTCGGCAGTCCTTGCCTTCGCCGCCTGGCGCGATCTGCTGACGCCCTGGAGCCTGCTTGCCCTCACCTTCCTCATCGGTTGCGCGACGGCGGTGAACGGCCCCGCCTGGCAAGCGTCCGTGGGCGACATGGTGCCGCGTTCGGTGCTGCCCAACGCGGTGGGCTTCAACGCCATGGGCTTCAATCTGGCGCGCAGCATGGGACCGGCGCTGGGCGGCGTGATCGTCGCGGCGGCCGGGGCTGCGGCGGCGTTCCTCACCAACGCGGTCAGCTATCTTCCGCTGATCGCCGTCCTGTCGCGCTGGCGGCCGGAAAGACCGCCGCTGCTTCTTCCGCGGGAACGGCTTGGCCTCGCGATGCGGGCCGGGGTCCGTTATGTCGCGATGTCGCCCAATATCCAGCTTGTGCTCCTGCGTGCGCTGGCCTTCGGTTTCGGCGCGGCGGCGGTGTCCGCCCTGATGCCCCTTGTCGCGCGGGACGTGCTGGCGGGCGGCGCGCTGACGTTCGGCTTGCTCAGCGGAGCCTTCGGCATCGGCGCGGTCGGCGCGGCGCTCGTGACGGGCAGGCTCAGGACCCGCTTCTCCATCGAACAGATCGTCCAGTTCGGCACCGTCAACCTTGCGGCCGGCCTTGCCATCATGAGCGTGAGCGGCTGGCTGGCCCTGGCGTTGCCGGGCTATCTGCTGTCGGGTTTCGGCTGGGTGCTGGCGCTCGCGACGTTCAACGTGTCGGTTCAGATGTCCGCCCCGCGCTGGGTCGTGGCGCGGGCGGTCGCCCTCTATCAGAT
The DNA here is from genome assembly GCA_049841255.1 of Sphingobium sp. Lineage (GTDB taxonomy): Bacteria > Pseudomonadota > Alphaproteobacteria > Sphingomonadales > Sphingomonadaceae > Sphingobium. The sequence goes on along the minus strand of JASGDV010000219.1, from coordinate 11,741 downwards.
GGTGGTCTTCGGCGCGATGGCGGCGGGGGCATGGACATTCGGTTCGATAGCCGAGGGGCATGGCGTCGTGACGGCGCTTCAGGTGGCGGCGGCGGGGCAGGTGCTGACGATGCTCATCGGCCTCCTGCGCCCCCTGCCGCAGATCGGCGAGGATAATCTGGACCTCCAGAATCTCTGGCGCGAACCGGAGACGGCGGTGCCCGTCGAGCCGCGCAGCGGCCCCGTCGTGGTGACGATCGAATATCGCATCCCGCCCGGCTCGATCGTCCCCTTCCTGACGGCCATGAGCGAACGCCGCCGGATCAGGCGGCGCGACGGCGCCCATGGCTGGTCGCTGATGCGCGATCTGGGCGATCCGGAATTATGGGTCGAACGCTATCATGTATCCACCTGGCTCGATTATGTCCGGCACAATCAGCGCCGCACTTTCGCCGATCAGGATAATAGCGAGGCGATCCACGCGCTGCATAGCGGTCCCAATCCGCCGGTCGTCCACCGGATGCTGGAGCGGCAGACGGGATCGCTGCCGTTCAGCCGCGCGCCCGATCCGCGCGAGATGGGCGATCCCATGACGGACCCCACCCGGTCGAGCTGATCATCCCTCGGGGCCGGACTGCCAGTTCGCCAGATCCTCCGGCGTGTCGATGTCGCGCAGCAGATTGCCGTGCGTCTCGATCTGGACGCCATGGCTCAGCAGGACGCGCGCGCCCTGATCGCCGCGCAGGGCCAGCAATTCGGCGAAATGCCTGCGCCCGATGAAGGCGGGCGGAGAGGATGAGAAGCCGTCGGTGCTGGCGATGACCGACCGGATATCCGTCGCCGCCATGCAGAGGCGATTATAGTGGGTCTGCGGCACGTCGGGCATGTCGGCCAGGCATATGAGGATGCCGCGAACGCGCCGCATCGGCATCACATGCTCGACGGCGCGCACGATGCTCCCGGAAATCCCCTCTTCGGGCCGCTCGTTGACGAGGATGGTGTAACCGCGCCGGTCCAGCTTCCGGTGGATGACGGGCGCCTGCGCGGCAGGCCGGACCACCGCCACCAGTTCCGCGAAGGCCATGGAGGCGACGGTCTCCAATGTGTGCTGCACGACGGGTTTGCCGCGCAGGTCGGCCATCAGCTTGTCCTCCTCGCCGAAGCGGGAGGATGCGCCCGCCGCCAGCAATACCGCAGCGATCCGCTCAGTGCGCATGGAAGACCGGAAGGGATGGCATCTGTTCGATCAGGCTCCTTTGGACGGCGGATTTGCCATTGGCGGACCCTTGTGTCCAGCATGCCGGAAAGGGCTGGCCTTCGCGGGGACGAGACGCCATATGCAGGCCGGAGAAGCAAGGAGCGGTCTTTTCATGATCTATGATCCCGATGCGGAGACGGTGGGAGAATCCGTCAAGGAGCCGGTTCCGGCCGAAGTGGCCGAGGCCATCCGCACCCTCATCAAATGGTCTGGCGACGATCCGCGGCGGGAAGGGCTGATCGAGACGCCCGAGCGCGTGGCGCGCGCCTGGCGGGAATATTGCCGTGGCTATGACGACGATCCGGCCTGGCATCTCTCCCGCATCTTTCATGAGGTGGGCGGCTATGACGATGTGGTGCTGCTCAAGGATATTCCGTTCCAGTCGCATTGCGAACATCATATGGCTCCCATCGTCGGCCATGCGCATATCGCCTATCTGCCGGGCGACTATGTCGTGGGCATATCGAAACTGGCCCGCGTCCTTCATGCCTTTGCCCATCGCCTGCAGGTGCAGGAGCGGCTCACATCGCAGGTCGCCAATTGCATCTGGGAAAATCTGAAGCCGCAGGGGGTCGCCGTGGTGATCGAGGCGACGCATGGCTGCATGACCGGCCGTGGCGTGAGGACGCCCGACGTCATCATGAAGACCAGCCGCATGCTGGGCGTCTTCCGCGACGATGAGAAGAGTCGCGAGGAAGTGCTGAAACTCATCGCATCGTGAGCGGCGGCGATCCGATCTACCGTCCGCTGGGACGCGCGCGGGCCGAAGGGGAGGGGGGCGCCGCGCCCCTGGCGGGCAAGCGGCTGGCGCTGGTCACGGGCGGGCACCGGCGGCTGGGCGCGCATATCGCCGCTGCCTTCGCCAAAGAGGGATTTTCGCTCGCCATCCACGGCAGCCATGACACGCGGCTCGATTCCCATCTGGCGCTGGCTCTGGAGGAAAATGGAACCGAATGGGAAGGCTTCGTCGCCGATTTTTCCGATCCCGAAGGCGCGGAGGAATTGATCGGCAAGGTGGCGGAACGCTTCGGCCGCCCGCCGGACGTGCTGGTCAACAGCGCAGCCCTGTTCGGGCAGGATAGGCTGAGCGATGTCACCGCCGACGATCTGATGCGGCACTATGCCGTCAATTGCGCCGCGCCCGCTCTGTTGACCAAGGCCTTCGCCATGGTGCCCGCCGGCACGACCGACCGATGCATCGTCAATATCCTCGACCAGCGGATCGACCATCCGCATGAGGATCAACTGGCCTATACGCTTTCCAAGCTGGCGCTGGCGGGCCTGACCCGGTTGAGCGCCAGCCATCTGGCGCCCCGGATCAGGGTGAATGCGGTGGCGCCCGGCCTGACCATTCCCACGCCCGATTATGACGAGGCGCAGATGGAGCGGCTGGAGAAGTTGATGCCGCTCGACCGCCTGCCGCAGCCGGAACAGATCGCCCAGGCCGTCCTCTATCTGGCGCAGGCGACGGTGGTGACGGGTCAGATCCTCTATATCGACGCGGGCGCGCATATGCGCGGCTACGACCGGGATTTCATGCATCTGTGCCGCTAAAGGCCCAAGGATCGAAGGAGACAGCCATGGCTTATGAAACGATTTTGGTGGAACAGCGGGACGCGGTGACGCTCATCACGCTTAATCGCCCGCAGGCGCTCAATGCGCTCAACAGCCAGGTGCTCGCCGATCTGGGCGCCGCCTTCGCCGCCTTCGCCGCCGATCCGTCCCAGCATTGCGCGGTCGTGACCGGCAGCGAAAAGGCCTTTGCGGCCGGTGCCGACATCAAGGAAATGGCGGACAAGCCCGCGGCCGACTTCTTTCTGGAGGATTTCTTTTCCGGCTGGCAATCGAAGGTCGTCGCGACGCGCAAGCCATGGATTGCGGCGGTGGCGGGTTTCGCCTTGGGCGGCGGGTGCGAACTGGCGATGATGGCCGACTTCATCATCGCGGCCGATACCGCCAAATTCGGCCAGCCCGAAATCAAGCTGGGCGTAGCGCCGGGCATGGGCGGATCGCAGCGCCTGACCCGCGCGGTCGGCAAGGCCAAGGCGATGGAAATGTGCCTGACCGGACGGATGATGGACGCGCAGGAAGCGGAACGGGCCGGACTGGTCGCGCGGATCGTCCCGGCGGCGGATATGCTTGACGATGCTCTGAAAACCGCCGCTTCCATCGCTTCCATGCCCCCGATGGCTGCGATGATGAACAAGGAGATGGTCAACGTCGCTTTCGAGACGGGTCTGGCGCAAGGTCTGCTGACCGAACGCCGCCTGTTCCAGATACTGACCGCGACGGAGGACAAGAAGGAAGGGATGGCCGCCTTCGTCGAAAAGCGGCCCGGCGTGTGGAAGGGGCGTTGACAACCATTCGGTCCGCATCATTCGTCGGTCGTTGCGGGCCAGTCATTTCGTCCCATGGAACGGCTATTGGACGGGTTTGTGTTGAAACATAATCGACGCGAACCCCTCTCATGGCTAAGAGGACTCATAACGGTAACGGAGCGGTCGTATTTCGCCCATGCAGCATAAGTCGAAGCGCAGCCGGGCGATCGCCATGCCCCAGAATGAATTTCGCGCCAGGGCCTCCGAATATCTGGACTTCCTCGGCGCCTGGCTGAAGAAGCCCCGCCAGACCGCGTCCGTCGTCCCCAGCAGCCGCTATCTGGCGCGGCTCATGGTGTCGCATATCGATCCTGCGGATGGGCGCGTGCTGGAGCTGGGCGGCGGCACGGGCGTCTTCACGCGCGCCATATTGGAAACCGGCCTTCCGGCGGAAAAGCTGGAAGTGGTGGAGATCAATCCCGCCTTTGCCAGAGGGCTGCGGCGGCATTTCCCCCATGTGGCTATTCTGGAGACGCCCGCCCAGATCGTGTCGACCGCCGCCGCCGGGGAGCCGGGCGAATATCAGACGGTCATCAGCGGCCTGCCGCTGCTCGCCATGGACCGCGCCATGCATGTGGACATATTGACGGAAGCCTTCCGCATGCTGCGGCCGGGGGGCACCTTCATCCAGTTCACCTACTCCATGCGCCCGCCGGTCAATCGCGACATTCTGGACATGCTCGATCTGGATGTCGTCCGCGTGGGGCAGACGGTCAGGAATTTCCCTCCAGCAACAGTGTTCCGCTTTTTCCGCCGGGGAGAATGAGGGCGGGCTTGCCTGACGGGATCGGGCACCTATGTTCCCGGCAAAGCAAAAAGAGGGGCCTTGCCGCACATGGCATCGATCATCACTATTTCCGGCCTGACGAAAAGCTATGCGTCGGGCTTTCAGGCTTTGAAGGGCGTCGATCTTTCGATTGAGGAAGGGGAGATTTTCGCGCTCCTCGGTCCGAACGGCGCGGGCAAGACGACACTCATCTCCATCGTCTGCGGCAATGTGAGGGCCAGCGGCGGCATGGTGACGGTCGCGGGTCATGACATCATCCGCGATTATCGCGGCGCGCGTTCGGCCATCGGCCTCGTGCCGCAGGAATTGTCCACCGACCAGTTCGAGCGCGTGATCGACACGGTGGCCTTTTCCCGCGGTCTCTTCGGCAAGCCCCGCAACGACGCCTATATCGAAAAGGTGCTGCGCGACCTGTCCCTGTGGGACAAGCGCAACAACAAGATATTGGAGCTGTCGGGCGGCATGAAGCGCCGCGTCATGATCGCCAAGGCGCTCAGCCATGAACCGCGCGTCCTGTTCCTGGACGAGCCGACGGCGGGCGTGGACGTGGAATTGCGGCGCGACATGTGGAAGCTGATCGGCGAACTGCGCCAGACCGGCGTCACGATCATCCTCACCACCCATTATATCGAAGAAGCGGAGGAGATGGCGGACCGCGTGGGCGTCATCAACAAGGGCGAACTGATGCTGGTCGAGGACAAGGACGTCGTCATGCGGAAACTCGGTCAGAAGACGCTGACGATCACGCTGGCGGAGCCGCTTCCGGCGGTGCCCCGCGATCTGGCGGAATGGGACGTGACGCTGAAGGCCGAAGGGAATGAAATGGAATATCTGTTCGACACCCGGGCCGAGCGCACGGGCGTGTCCTCCCTGCTCAGGAAATTGGGGGATCTGGGCATCGGCTATAAGGACCTCAATACGCAGCAAAGCAGTCTGGAGGATATTTTCGTCAGTCTGGTGCACCGGGAGCAGGCGGCATGAGCGGCCCCAATCTGCGCGCCATCTGGGCGATCTACAAGTTTGAGCTGCATCGCTTCCGCCGCACGCTCATGACCGGGCTGCTGGTGCCGGTCATCACGACATCCCTCTATTTCGTGGTGTTCGGCGGCGCGATCGGGTCGCGCATGACGGAGATCGACGGCGTTCCCTATGCCGCCTTCATCGTGCCGGGCCTCATCATGATGTCCATGTTCACGGAAAGCATCTTCAACGCCAGTTTCGGCATCTACATGCCGAAATTCACCGGCACCATCTATGAACTGCTTTCCGCCCCGGTTTCAGCCACGGAAACCGTCACCGCCTATGTCGGGGCGGTGGCGACGAAGGCGTTCATCGTCGGCATCATCATCTTCGCGACGGCGCATCTGTTCGTCGATATTTCCGTCGCGCATCCGCTGGCCATGATCGCCTTCATGGCGCTGATCGCCGTCAGCTTCTGCCTGTTCGGCTTCATCCTGGGTATCTGGGCGCAAAGTTTCGAGCAGTTGCAGGTGATCCCGATGCTGATCATCATGCCGATGACCTTTTTGGGCGGCGCTTTCTATTCGATCCACATGCTGGCCGATCCATGGCGGACGATCACGCTGTTCAATCCGATCGTCTATCTGATCTCCGGCTTCCGCTGGACCTTCTTCGGCAAGGGCGATGTGGGAATCGAATTCAGCATCGCCTTCATGGCGGCCATGCTGGCGCTGTGCCTCGCGATCGTCGGATGGATGTTCCGGACGGGCTACCGGCTCAAGAAATAGAACCGGGCCTGCCGTTCCGTATCGGAATGAATCAGGCCGTCGCGTCTTCGGACTGGACGGCGAACAGGGTCACGCCCTTATATTTGTCGTCCGTTTCATCATAGAGGCCGTGCATAGCCTCGAACGGTTCATCCACCACCTCCATGTTGCTGAGGCCCGTCAGCTTGAAGGTGCCCAGCTTCAGTTCGCGCGGCGGGCGTCCGTCCCGGTCGACCGTCACGGCGTCGATGAACATTTCATCATGGCGGGTATAGAGGATGTGCGGCGCCAGCTTCACGACCATCTTGTTATAGGTCACGATCAGGCATTTCTGCTGGGCGATGGCTTGGAGGATTTCGGTCGGCGCTTGCATGGTGGATAATCATTACCGATTCGCAAGCCCTCTTCAATTGTTTTGTGCGCCGCGTCATTCTGTCGGACGAAAATCATCGGAAACGGCCTGTGGGTCCTTCGCTAATGCGAGAGAATGCCCAGTTTCTCGCGCCGCGTCCAACGAACCACCAGCAGCGCCGCGACGACGCCGAGCCCGCTTGCAAGGCCGATCCAGATGCCAAGGCCGCCCATATGCAGCGGGAAGGCCAGGAATGTGCCTACGCCGATCCCGATGATCCAATAGCCGACCAGCGCGAAAATCATCGGGATCTTCGTATCGCGAATCCCGCGCAGCACGCCCGCGCCAACCGCCTGCGTCGCATCCGCGAGCTGAAACAGCCCCGCCACGCCAAGGAAGGTGATGGCCAGCGCGACGGTCCGCGCATTGGCCGGGTCTTGCGTGTCGAGGAAAATGGCGATCAGCCATCGCGGGAAAGCGATCAGAGACGCGGCCGCGACACAAGCGAAGCCGATGCCGGTCATCAGCGAAAGCCAGCCCGCGCGCCCGACGCCGGCCTTGTCTCCGCGCCCTTGGGCAAGGCCCACCCGCACCGTGGCCGCCTGCCCAATTCCCAGGGGCACCATGAACAGCAGCGATATGATCTGGATGGAGACGGCATGGGCCGCCAGCGATTCCTTGCCGATCAGGCCCATGAGCAGCGCGGAGGCGTTGAACACCGTGCTTTCCAGCCCCAGCATGACCGCGATCGGCAAGCCCAGCCGCCATATCGCGCGCAGCCTTTCCCTGTCCCTCCGCCAGAAGCGGCCCAGCAGCCGGTAACGGCGGAATCCCCGGTCACGCGAAATGACGAACAGCAGCGTGAAGAACAGGAAGGAGGAGGAGAGGGTGCTCGCCAGCCCCGCGCCCGCTATGCCCAGCGCGGGCAGTCCCAGATGGCCGAAGATCAAGACCCATCCGGTCAGCACATTGAACGGAATCGCGCAGAGCATGATGATGACGGCCCATGATGGCCGTTCAAGCGCCGAAATGAAGTTCCGGAGCGTGGTGAAACCCAGAAAGGGCAAAAGCGCCCATTGCAGGCCGTGCATCAATTCACCGGCCTTATGCGCCAGATGGGCGTCCTGCCCCATGGCCAGCAGGATCGCTTCGCATTGCCACAGGATGATCCATGCCGGAACGGCGAAGATCAGGGCGGCGCGCAACGTCTGGTGCACCGTGCGCCGCACGTCACGCACCGAATGGCGGCGGCGTCCCCGTTCTTCCGCGATCAGCGGCGCGGCGGCCGTGACCAGCCCCATGCCGAAGATCAGCATGGCCGAGAACAGATTGATTGCCAGAGCGCCCGCCGCCACCGCATCGGTTCCCAGCCAGCCGAGCAGCAGCAGATCGGTGGCCGCAATCGCCGACCATGCGATATTGCCCGCGATCATGGGCATCGCGAGCATCAGCAAGGCCCGCGCTTCGGAACGCCATGGATTGCTCATGTCCAGCGTTTCAATGCTTCCGGGGAATGAGGTGAAGCACGCCCGCGATGATCGCCCCGATCGCCAGCCCCACTATGCCGGAACCGATGGCGCTGACCACCCATTCGACGACCGATCCCATGACGGGCACGGCATGGGCCGCGCTCTCCGCCATATGATGAATCGCGCCGGGGATCAGGTCCCAGTGAAATTCATGCAGCCCATGCACGATCAGGCCGCCGCCGACCCAGAGCATCGCGGCGGTTCCGACGACGCTCAATATCTTCATCAGCACCGGCATGGCGTGGACCAGCCCGCGCCCCACGCCACGCGCGAGGGCGGAGGATCGCTGCGCCAGATGCAGGCCGATGTCGTCCATCTTCACGATGAAGCCAACCACGCCATAGACGCCAGCGGTGATCAGGATCGCCACGACCACGAGGATGACGGCCTGCTCCCAAAGCGGTTCGGTGGCGACCGTGCCGAGCGCGATAGCCATGATTTCGCCCGAAAGGATGAAATCGGTGCGGATCGCGCCGGAAACCTTCTGATTCTCCAGTTCCGCCGAGCTGTGCGTGGCAAGGGCCTCTTCCGCGACGTCATGGCCGTTGCCGATCGCCTCCAGCAGCTTCTCCGCCGCCTCGAAACAGAGGAATGCGCCGCCCGCCATGAGGAGGGGCGGCAGCAGCCATGGGGCGAGCGCGCTCAGGATCAGGGCGGCCGGAAGGAGGAAGAGCAGCTTGTTGCGAAGCGAGCCCTTGGCGATCTTCCAGATGATCGGAAGCTCGCGGTCGGGGGTCAGGCCCATGACATAGCGCGGCGTCACCGCCGTGTCGTCGATCACAACCCCGGCGGCTTTGCTCCCCGCCTTTCCTGCCGCCGCCGCGACATCGTCGAGCGAGGTCGCGGTTATTTTTGCTATGCCCGCTACGTCATCCAGCAGCGCGATCAGACCCGAAGGCATGGATTTTTCAGCTTTCCCCTGTTGGGAAACCGGACGGCGGCTTCCCTGCTTTGCGGGTCATAGAGGGGTCGCGCGCCCGGGGCAATGCGGTGCGCGGTTTCAGGCTATCCCGCGGAAATTGGCTGGCGGATCGCTCGCGGGAAAGGATTCATCCGATTGCTCGTCCACCAGATCCCAGTCCTTCGCATCCACATGCTGTTCGGCAGGGCCAGCGTCGCGAATAACGCCCGATGATCCGGCAGCGTCCCGTTCGTCGCTCTTCGCCTTCCAGTCTTGCCAGCTTTTCCAGGCTACGGTGCCAAGGCCCGTCAGAAAAGCCAGTTTCAACAATCCTTTCATGATTTTTTCTCCTGTGATTCCTGAAGATGTATCCAGTCCGCCGGATCGCCGCCGACGGCCTTTTCCGGCAGGGCAAGCTCGCCTTCCTCATCCGTTCCGACGGGCAATTCCTCCTGCGGCTTCGCATGGGCGGACGCAGCCTGCCAGCGTTGGCGCAAGGCCGCGTCGATCATGGAGCGCCATATGTCGCCACGGCCCGCCTGCATCATCACCTCGTCCGGGTCCTTCAGGATGGCGAGGATGCTCGCGGCCTCCTCCAGCCGGCTGGCCCACTCATCGGGCCGATCGGCGGAAAGATGGCGAGCCAGACGTTCGATGAGGGCGCGTTGCTCCATGATGGGGGAACGTCCATGCCCCGCTCCTGTTCCGGTCATTTCGTGACGCCATCGCAGCGATGGCAACCGCAGCGCCTCTGATCGGTTCCCATGGGGTCGGGGGCTGGCAGGAGAAAGACGATGCCTCAAGGCGACAAGAGCAGCTACACGGACAAGCAAAAGCGCAAGGCCGAGCATATCGAGGAAGGATATGAAGATCGCGGCGTCTCTCACAAGGAAGCGGAAAGGCGCGCCTGGGCCACGGTGAACAAGGAATCGGGCGGCGGGAAAAAATCCGGATCGGGACGCGGAAAGCCCGAAAGCCACGCCTCATCCCGCAAGGGCGGCCGCAAAGGCGGAGCCGCATCGTCGCGCCGCTCTGCCGCCGACCGTTCAGCCGCGGCGAAGAAGGGATGGGAAACCCGGCGCAAGCGGGCTGGCGGGTAGGAAGCGGGATAGGGCTATTCCGCGAATTGCCTGACCTTACCGTGATGATGGCAATTGGCGACGGTCTGCTTCCAACATGCGCCGTGCTCCTGCGCAGGCACTCGAACGAGACAAGTGGCTCATGGGAGCCCAGTTCCGCTGTCTGATCTGGGCTCCCATGAGCCATTTGGCCTGCGCAGGAGCATGGCGTACTTTGATTTGCAGGTTTTCAGATACTCCTCTCCGTCATCCCAGCGAAAGCTGGGATCTCTCTTCTTGCGGCAGAACCAAGCAACAAAAGAGATCCCAGCTTTCGCTGGGATGACGAAGGGGTTGGATGTCACCTCTGGCCAAGACGGGCCACAAAAAAAGCCGCCCGGCGAAGGGCGGCTTCCTTTTTCGATCCTGCCGGAAAGGCTCAGGCTTCTGCGGCCGGGGCCTCTTCCGTCTCTTCCGTTTCCGTGGCGATTTCGCCCGGTTCGGCGTTCGGATCGTAATCCTCGGTAAAGCCGCTCTCGTCCTTTTCGAACAGGTCGGCCATCACGTCGACGCCCTGCGCCTGCAGTTCGGCTTCTTCCGGCGAACGGGCGACGTTCACCGAAATGGCGACGGCGACTTCGGGGTGCAGTGCGACCTTGACGTCGAACACGCCCAGCGTCTTGATCGGGCGTTCCAGCACGACCATCGCCTTGGTGACGTTGGTGACGCCATCGGCGTGCAGCGCGTCGACGATGTCGCGGACCGCGACCGAACCGTAAAGGTGACCGGCATTGGACGACTGACGGATCAGGACGATCTGCTTGCCGTTGACGCCTTCGGCGGCCTTTTCGGCGTCCGAGCGGCGGGCGGCATTGTCCGCCTCGATCTTCGCGCGATTGGCTTCGAAGACCTTCTTGTTGGCGGCGTTGGAGCGCAGAGCCTTCTTGTTGGGCAGCAGGAAGTTACGGGCATAGCCGTCCTTCACTGTGACCACGTCGCCGATGGCGCCCAGCTTCTCGATCCGTTCGAGGAGAATGATTTCCATGGAGATTACTCCCTCACTTCACGATATAGGGCAGCAGGCCCAGATGACGGGCGCGCTTTATGGCCTGGGCCAGTTCGCGCTGCTTCTTGGCGGACACCGCGGTGATGCGGCTGGGGACGATCTTGCCGCGCTCGGACACGAAGCCCTGCAGCAGACGGACGTCCTTGTAATCGATCTTCGGCGCATCCTTGGCGGCGAAGGGGCAGCTCTTGCGGCGGCGGAAAAACGGGCGTGCCATGTTTCAGATCTCCTTATTCGCCAGCGGCTTCTTCGCGGTCGCGGCGGGGGCCGCGTTCACCACGATCGCCGCGCGGGCCGCGATCGCCACGCTCGGAGCGTTCCTGCTTGCGCATCATCACCGACGGGCCGGATTCCAGCTCGTCGACCTTGATGGTCATGTAGCGGATCACGTCTTCGTTGATCTGGGTCTGGCGCTCCAGTTCCGCGACGACGCCGGCGGGGGCGTCGATGTTGAGCATCACATAATGCGCCTTGCGGTTCTTGGCGATCTTGTATGCGAGCGAACGCAGGCCCCAGGTTTCGACCTTGGTCACCTTGCCCTGCATATCCTCGACGATCTTGGTGGCGGTTTCCGCCAGCGCGTCCACCTGCGCCTGTGCCAGATCCTGGCGCGCAAGGAACACATGCTCGTAAAGAGCCATGGGTATTGCCTCATCTGTTGGCCGATCGCTGACGCCCACCCCATGTGGAACGCCCCTCCGGCTGT